>JBHAEN010000001.1:0-18127 GCA_041855645.1 Bacteroides sp.
CAACGAGAGGTCGTGTTGTGTACTGTGAGGTTTCGTAGGAACCACCTCTATTTTCCCCGGTTTGCCTTGCTCGTGATAGCGCAAAGCCGCTTCTTTCGTGATCTTAGCCATATATTTCCGTTACCAGATTATAAAATTCAGGCAAATTTAGGAAGAAAAGTTTTAAAGTGTGCGCAAAAATCCACAAAACCATAACAAATTGACATCACACAAGCATTTTCAAAGCACAAAGCAGATGTGACGAAAAAGCTGAAACGCTTCAGCGTCGCAACGCCTGTTCGATGTCGGCAATGAGGTCGTCGGCATTCTCTATGCCCACCGAGAGGCGAATGAGGTCGGGTCGCACGCCGGCCGCGGCAAGCTGAGCATCGGTAAGCTGACGATGGGTGTGGCTGGCGGGATGCAAGACACAGCTGCGGGCGTCGGCCACATGCGTGACGATGGCAATCACCTCCAGTCCGTCCATGAAACGCACCGCCACATCGCGGCCGCCTTTCAGTCCGAAAGAAACGACTCCGCACGTGCCGTCGGGCATGTAGCGCATTGCCCGCTCATAATGTTTGTGTCCGGGCAGTCCGCAATAGTTCACCCACGCCACACGCTCATGCCGTTCGAGATATTGCGCCACTTTCAGCGCATTGTCGCAATGACGCGGCATGCGCAGATGCAAGGTTTCCAGACCGAGATTGAGCAGGAAGGCGTTATGCGGACTTTGAATGCTTCCGAGGTCGCGCATGAGTTGCGCCGTAGCCTTGGTGATGTAGGCCGTTTGCCCGAAAGCCTCGGTGTACGTCAGGCCGTGATAGGATTCGTCGGGCGTGCACAGACCGGGGTATTTGTCTGCATGAGCCGTCCAGTCGAAACGTCCGCCGTCGACGATGCAGCCGCCCACCGACGTGGCATGTCCGTCCATGTACTTGGTGGTGGAATGTACCACGATATCGGCGCCCCATTCAAGCGGGCGACAGTTGATCGGCGTGGGAAAGGTGTTGTCGACAATCAGCGGCACGCCGTGAGCATGGGCAATGCGGGCAAAGCGTTCGATGTCGAGCACGTCGAGCGAAGGATTGGATATGGTTTCGCCGAACAAGGCTTTGGTATTGGGACGAAAAGCCGCCTCGATTTCATCGTCCGACGCGTCGGGGTCGATAAAAGTCACTTCGATGCCGAGCTTCTTCATCGTGACGGCAAAAAGATTGAACGTTCCTCCGTAGATGGCCGAAGAGCAGACAAAGTGGTCGCCGGCCTCGCAAATGTTGAAAACGGCGTAAAAATTGGCCGCCTGTCCGCTCGCCGTCAGCATGGCCGCGACTCCGCCTTCGAGGGCGGCAATCTTGGCGGCCACGGCATCGTTCGTCGGGTTTTGCAGGCGCGTATAAAAGTATCCGCTTTCCTCCAGATCGAAAAGGCGTGCCATTTGCTCGCTGGTTTCGTATTTGAACGTCGTGCTTTGGTAAATCGGAACCACCCGCGGTTCGCCTTTCTTCGGATTCCATCCGGCCTGCACACAGAGCGTTTCGGGCTTGAATTTCTTATTCATGATGATGATTTTTGAGATTAGACATGTCGACGCAAGTTCACGACGACGCTTTCCGGGCGGTCACAATCGCCGTTTTTTCTCGTCGGGTCCGCGTCATTTTTTAAGTTCGATGCGGCAAAATTAAACAAAACTTTCCTGATTTTCGTGAGAAAAAACGGCGGCTTATCCAAGAAATCGACCTCTGAACACCGGACAAGAAAAAAATCCGGATTATTCGCCTTACGCCCTCCGGCAGGGGGATTCAAGGGCATGGGACGGAGTGCGGAAAGGCAACAAAAGAGAAAAAAAGACGGGTCGACAGTTTATTTTTACAATTTCCGTGAACCAAACGGAACGCATAAATGTTATATAAATATAACATCCCGGAATGGTACTCGAAGCGTATGCGAATATGCGGAAAGAACCGCACGGTTCGCACTGTGCCGGGATAGCATAGTAGTTTTGTCGTGTTTTATTTTGTGTTTGTGTTGTGGCGGCGCGTTCGATGCGAATCGAGGCGCCGTTTTTTTATGCCTGCCCGATGAAGAGCCTGCATCAACCGCGCAACCGACCGACGACTCCGCAGGCGTTATGAATTATCCTTCGGTGCCATTCTCCTCCGCGTTTTTTTCTTACCTTCGCCTCCACAAACCCATCCACACCTTATCGACCATGCCCAAGAAAAAAGTAATCAATTCGGACAAAAACAGCTTCGAAACCGGCTAAAAACCGGTATCGGGAACCCTTTCATACAGGAAAAGGCCGCAAATCTTACGGGATTTTGCGGCCTTTTTTGTTGAGAAATCGGAAACATTTTCATCGAAACAGCCCGGTCGAGTTTTTTAAACCGCGAAAAATCGTTTTTGCAAAAACGACTTGTTTTTTTATTCAAAACGACGATTGAAGATTTAAGCGCGTTGTCAACTTTGTTCAACGTCAACATCCCCAAAGGGAGAACGGAAAGAGAAAAAACGGTAAAACATGCAGACAAAAAGACCGATTAAAATTCTCACACAAACTCTCCCGCCCAAACACAAGGAACCATACGCTCCTTTACGCCCCGTCTTTTCCGGCACAATCTTGGAGACACACGCAAAATTATCCCGAACTCAAGCGATAATTCAACGGATTATGCGTACTTTTGCGGTGAATTTCTATTCACTAACCATAAAACATTAAACAAAGATGATCAATTACAAAGATTTGGGCCTCGTGAACACAAGAGACATGTTTGCCAAGGCCATCAAAGGCGGATATGCCATCCCCGCTTTCAACTTCAACAATCTGGAGCAGTTGCAAGCCATCATCAAGGCCGCCGCAGAGACCAAATCGCCCGTGATTTTGCAGGTATCCAAGGGCGCACGCCAATACGCCAACCAAAACTTGCTGCGCTACATGGCCGAAGGAGCCGTGGCCTATGCCAAAGAATTGGGATGCGCCAAACCCGAAATCGTGCTTCACCTCGATCATGGCGACACCTTTGAAACTTGTAAATCTTGCATCGATATGGGATTCTCATCCGTCATGATCGACGGTTCCCACCTGCCCTATGACGAAAACGTGGCGTTGACGAAGAAAGTGGTCGAGTATGCCCACCAATTCGACGTAACGGTGGAAGGCGAACTCGGCGTGCTCGCCGGCGTGGAAGATGAGGTTTCTTCCGACCATCACACTTATACGAAACCCGAAGAAGTGGTAGACTTCGTCACGAAAACCGGATGCGACAGCCTGGCCATCTCCATCGGAACGTCTCACGGCGCATACAAATTCACACCCGAGCAATGCACCATCGACCCCGTGACCGGCCGCATGGTTCCTCCTCCGCTGGCTTTCGACGTGCTCGACGCCGTGATGAAAGAACTGCCCGGATTCCCCATCGTACTGCACGGATCTTCATCCGTACCGCAGGAAGAAGTGGAAACCATCAACAAATACGGCGGTGCACTGAAAGCAGCCATCGGCATCCCCGAAGAATGGTTGCGCAAGGCTGCCCAATCGGCCGTTTGCAAAATCAACATCGACTCCGACTCCCGTCTGGCCATGACCGCAGCCATCCGCAAAGTCTTCGCCGAAAAGCCCGAAGAGTTCGATCCGCGCAAATACCTCGGCCCGGCTCGCGACAGCATGGAAAAATTGTATAAGTCGAAAATCATCAACGTGCTGGGTTCAAACAACCGTTTGGCCGAATAAGCCGTCTTCACCGTCTTATACCCAACCCCAATAACGGGGCTGCCCGGAAACGGAGATTCTCTTCTCCGCCTTTCCCGCGGCAGCCCCGCTTTCATTTTCACGCAGCCGCCGCCTCAATCGCCGACTGAAGGAGTCTCTTTCAGTCCATAACGGCCTACATTCCCTCCGTCCGCAGGCCGCACTCTTCCCCACTCTTGTGTTCTTTTGAGTTCCTTTGCGGAATTTTCACCAAATAAAGGAAGCAATGACGAAGCGGAACGCCTATCTTTGCCCCGAAACTCAAAAACATACCTATTTATATATATGGAACAATTACACGCCCACGAAGTCCTTCACATGATGGAAGGCAACAGTTACTCCGAAGTCACACTTCGCGAAGCCATCGTCGAACGTTTCGGCGAAGAACAACACTTCTACGCCTGCTCGGCCGAAGACATGAATGTGGACGAACTGATCGACTTCCTGAAACGGAAAGGAAAATTCATGCCCATGAACGACGGTTTCACAGTCGACAAAAGCAAAGTTTGCGGCCATGACCATCATTAAGCCGGTAATCTGCACAAGAAGTCGGGCGTTTCGCCACATCGGGCAGACGCCCCTGCCGAGGCCGAAGAGCATTCCGTCCGTTCATACGACCGGTCATAAGGTGAATACGATATTTCCCATATCTGTTCACCTTATATTTTTGCCCGAAGCCGAAAAGACGAATAAAAAAATAAGCGCGAAAGGTTGTTTTTTCCAAATAAAAGCTACCTTTGCTCCTGATAATCTTGAAAACACACAAAGATGGAATCATTAGATGACCTGAAAGAGCTTATCCATCACGGCCATATAACCCAAGCCATTGAACTTTCGGACAAGCTTCTTCAAGACCCGACTATCGAAAAAGAGAAAGACTACGTGTACTATTTGCGAGGAAACGCCTTTCGCAAATCGGGAGATTGGAAACAAGCCTTAGACAACTATCAGCACGCCATCGACCTCAATCCGCAAAGTCCCGCCGTACAAGCCCGTTCTATGGCGATGGATATCCTCGACTTCTTCCACAGAGACCAATACAACCAATAAAGAAGAAAAACCAACTACCAAAACGTAATAAAAAAATTAATTATGGCAAAAATCAAAGGAGCAATTGTCGTCGACACCGAGCGTTGCAAAGGCTGCGGTCTGTGTGCGATAGCATGTCCACTCGATGTGATTTCCCTGAACAAGGAGGTGAACATGAAAGGGTACAACTACGCCGGTCCGGTGAAGGAAGACACGTGTAACGGATGCACTTCGTGCGCAACGGTATGCCCGGACGGATGTATTTCGGTATATAGAGTAAAATGTGAATAAAACAGTAAAGAATATGGCAGAAGAAATAGTATTGATGAAAGGAAACGAAGCCATCGCCCATGCAGCCATCCGCTATGGCGCCGACGGCTATTTCGGTTATCCTATCACTCCCCAATCCGAAGTTTTGGAAACACTGGCTGAGTTGCGTCCCTGGGAAACGACAGGCATGGTAGTATTGCAGGCCGAAAGCGAAGTGGCCGCCATCAACATGGTATATGGCGGCGCGGGAAGCGGCAAGATGGTTCTCACCTCTTCGTCCAGCCCCGGCATGAGTTTGAAACAGGAAGGCATCTCCTACCTTGCAGGTTCGGAACTTCCCTGTCTGATTGTCAACGTCATGCGCGGAGGTCCCGGCTTGGGAACCATTCAGCCCAGTCAGGCCGACTATTTCCAAACGGTTAAGGGCGGCGGTCACGGCGACTACCGGCTCATCACGCTCGCTCCCGCCTCGGTGCAGGAAATGGCCGACTTCGTAGGTCTGGGATTCGAACTGGCCTTCAAATACCGTAACCCCGCCATCATCCTGTCCGACGGAGTTATCGGCCAGATGATGGAAAAAGTGGTTCTTCCGGCCCAACGGCCGCGCCGCACGGAAGCCGAACTCATCGAACAATGCCCGTGGGCAACAACCGGACGCATCAAAGGCCGCAAACCCAACATCATCACCTCTCTGGAGCTGCAATCGGAAGAAATGGAACTCAACAACCTGCGCTTCCAAGCAACCTACAAGAAGATAGAAGAAAACGAAGTGCGTTTCGAGGAAATCAACTGCGACGACGCCGATTACCTGCTCGTTGCCTTCGGTTCGATGGCACGCATCGGTCAGAAAGCCATGGAGCTGGCACGCGAGCAAGGCATTAAAGTCGGCATCCTGCGCCCCATTACGCTTTGGCCTTTCCCCACTCAAGCCATAGCCTCCTATGCCGACAAAGTAAAAGGCATGCTGGTGACCGAACTGAACGCCGGACAAATGGTGGAAGATGTGCGACTGGCCGTCAACGGAAAAGTCAAAGTCGAGCATTTCGGCCGCTTGGGCGGTATCGTCCCCGATCCCGACGAAATCGTAGAGGCGCTCATTGCAAAACTCATCAAATCATAAAGTCAGGACAATGAATCCCGATAAAATAAGAAACATACTCAACATCTTATTTTTGATCTTGGCCGTCGCCTCCGTCATCATCTACGTCGTGGCTGATTTCAAGCTGTTCATCTACGTGTGCGGCACAGCGATATTCGTCAAGCTGATGGAGTTTTTCATCCGGTTTACGAACAGATAGAGAGGGAGCGGCAAAACCTCGTCAACTTAAACAATTAAAATTATGACTGCAGAAGAAATAATCAAATCCGGAACGTTGGTCTACAAGAAGCCGACACTGATGAATAACAATCAGATGCACTATTGCCCCGGCTGTAGCCACGGAGTGGTGCATAAACTCATTGCCGAAGTCATTGAAGAAATGCAGATGGAAGAAAAATCCATCGGTATCTCTCCCGTGGGATGCGGCGTATTCATCTACAATTATCTCGACATCGACTGGCAGGAAGCCGCCCACGGACGCGCACCGGCATTGGCCACAGCCATCAAACGCCTTTGGCCCGACCGACTGGTGTTCACGTATCAAGGCGACGGCGACTTGGCCTGCATCGGTACGGCCGAAACCATCCATGCGCTGAATCGCGGCGACAACATCACCATCATCTTCATCAACAACGCCATCTACGGAATGACCGGAGGACAAATGGCTCCGACGACATTGCTCGGCATGCCTACCGCAACTTGTCCCGGAGGCCGTAACCCGGAAATTCACGGCTATCCGCTCAAAATCACCGAAGTGGCCGCCCAACTGGAAGGAACGGCCTACGTAACCCGCCAATCGGTGCAGACCGTGGCCGCCATACGGAAAGCGAAAAAAGCCATCCGCAAAGCGTTTGAGAATTCGATGGCCGGTAAAGGTTCCAACCTCGTCGAAATCGTATCGACATGCAATTCGGGCTGGAAAATGACTCCCGGCAAAGCCAACCAATGGATGGAAGAAAACATGTTCCCCTTCTACCCGCTGGGCGATTTGAAAGATAAATAAACCTTAGAACAAAAAACGATGAAAGAAGAAATAGTAATTGCCGGTTTCGGCGGCCAAGGCGTCTTATCTATGGGAAAGATTCTGGCCTACTCCGGATTGATGGAAGGTAAGGAAGTCAGTTGGATGCCGGCCTACGGCCCCGAACAACGCGGCGGAACAGCCAACGTCACAGTCATTGTCAGCGACGATAAAATATCCTCGCCCATCTTGAGCAAATTCGACGCCGCAATCATCCTGAATCAACCTTCGCTGGAGAAATTTGAAAGCAAAGTGAAACCCGGAGGTATCCTCATCTACGACGGATACGGCATCATCCATCCGCCCACACGCAAGGATATAAAAGTCTACCGCATCGACGCGATGGACGCCGCCAACGAAATGAACAACGCCAAGGCTTTCAACATGATCGTACTCGGCGGACTGCTGAAGCTGCGCCCCATGGTGACACTGGAAAGCGTCATCAAAGGATTGAAAAAGACATTGCCCGAACGCCATCACCACTTGATTCCCATGAACGAAGAAGCCATCAAGCGCGGTATGGAGTTGATTCGCGAAATGTAACGCCCGCAGGCATTCCGCATTCGTCCGTTCTTTGACAAAAAGAGCGACAAGAATATCGAAGAAACTGTTTTTGACCGGCCGGTCTCTTTCCCCCTCGGTTAAGGGAAATGAAGGAAGTCCGACAAAAGTCAAAAACAGTTTCTTCTTTATTTATTGTTACTTTTTTCGTGTATCTTTGTCCCATTATGAAGAGATTAGCAATTCTACACATTCTGCTGACGGTCATGATAAGTGCGGCTCATGCACAAATCAACAATGACAGCCGCGACGCTTACGGAAACCAGATCGACCCCTCCCGACAAGCCGAAAGACTCGACAGCGCCAACGTCGAAATACAAAGCCTCCCCCCGAAACTTTACATGTGGCGCATACAAAACGAATTCGGAGAACGCCGATTGATCCCGGCAGACACCATTTCTCATCAATTCCAAAACTCCAACCTCACGGGAGGAGTAACCGGACACTACAACTTCCTCGGCAACTTAGGTTCTCCCCGTCTCTCGCGCATCTTTTTTGAACGGCGGGAAACCCAATCCCGTCTTTTTCTGGAGCCTTTGTCGAGTTTTCTCGTTTGGCCGACAGAGTTCAACTTCACCAACAGCAACGTTCCTTACACCAACCTGACGTATTACACCGCAGGCAATGACATCACGGGAGAGGAACGTTTCAAATCATACTTCTCGGTCAATGCCAATAAACGGTTGGCCTTCGGATTCAACATAGACTACCTCTACGGACGGGGGTATTATCAAAATCAGGCCACCTCATACTTCAACGCCGCACTCTTCGGCAGTTATATCGGCGACCGCTACCGGTTGCAAGCCTTGTACAACAGCAACTACCTGAAGACAAACGAAAACGGAGGCATCGCCGACGACCGCTACATCACCGCTCCCGAGGAACTGGCTCAAGGGAAGCAGCAGAGCGAATCGAACAACATTCCCACCGTGTTCTCGTCCACGACCAACCGCAACCACGTGGCCTATCTGTTTCTTACTCATCGTTACAACATCGGCTTCAAACGGGACATTCCGAAAGCCGAAAACGATACGACTCCCACGAAACAGGAATATGTTCCTGTCACGGGATTCTTTCACACGTTGCAGATAGAACGTTCGCGACGCCGATTCAACTCGAACGACAGCGTGGCCGACTATTACCAAAACCGTTACCTGAACACTCAGCAGGGAGTGGCGCGCGACAGTGTTCTGCACTTCGGCGTCAAAAATACCTTCGGAATCGCTCTGCTCGAGGGTTTCAACAAATATGCCAAAGCCGGCCTGACCGCTTTCGTCTCACACAAGTGGAGCAAATACTCGCTGATGGGGACCGAAGGAGCATCGGTCACAAGCTATCACGAGAACGAACTCTACGTAGGCGGAGAACTGTCGAAACGGCAAGGAAATGTGTTCCACTACCAAGTCGTCGGCGAGGTGGGAGCGGCAGGAAAAGCCATTGGCCAATTCGGCATTAAAGGAGGAATCGATCTCAATATCCCACTGTGGAAAGACACGATCAGTCTCGTCGCACACGGAGAAGTCAGCAACAGGCTGGCCCCTTTCTATATGCGCCACTATCATTCCAAACACTTCTGGTGGGACGACGATCTGGAGAAGGTGTTTCGCACCCGTATCGAAGGCGAACTCAGCAGCGAGCATTTGGGAAGCCGGATTAAAATAGGAGTGGAGAACATCAAGAATTATACGTATTTCAACAGCCTTGCCACCCCCGAACAATACAGCGAAAACCTGCAAATCGTCATGGCCGGTTTGCAGCAGAATTTCCGCTTGGGCATTTTTCATCTGGACAATGAAATAATATGGCAAAAGACGAGCAACAGCAGTGTGCTCCCCTTGCCCGAACTGTCATTCTACCACAATTTCTACATTCAGACCCGTTTGGCCAAAAAAGTTTTGAGCATCCGGTTGGGAGCCGACGTCCGCTATTTTACCCGATATTATGCTCCCGCCTATATGCCTGCCATTCAACAGTTTCACTTGCAGGCCGAAGACAACAGGGTAAGCATCGGCAGTTACCCGTTTGTCAATGTGTATGCCAACCTGCACTTGAAACGCACACGTTTCTTCGTTATGATGTCGCACGTGAATCAGGGAAGCGGAAGCTCCAATTACTTCCTCGTCCCGCACTATCCCGTCAATCCGCGTCTGCTGCAATTCGGCCTTTCGTGGAACTTTTACGATTAACGCCTCACTGTCATGAAACGTCTGTCCATCCTTCGCATCGGGAAATACCTGCTCCCCGTTTTTCTGGGAACAGCCGCCGTTTTTATCTGGCGCAACTGTTCTGCAAAGGAAGCGCAATCGCAAGGTTCGCCCCGCGACTATGAGGCCATCGTCAGGGAAGGGACCATCCGCGTGGCCACGGAATACAACTCCGTTGGCTTTCATGTCCAAGGCGATACGCTGGCCGGTTTCCATTACGACCTGATACAGGCTTTTGCCCGCGAAAAGGGTCTGAAAGCCGAAATCACGCCGATGATGACTTTCGGCGAACGGCTCGAAGGGCTCGAAAGAGGCCGCTATGACCTTATCGCTTACGACATTCCGTCGACCAACGAGCTGAAAGATTCAATCCTGCTCACACATCCCGTTTTGCTCAGCAAACAGGTGCTCGTGCAACGAAGGGCCTTAAAAGACTCGACCGGCATTCGCAGCCAGTTGGATCTGGCCGGACGCACCGTCTACGTCGTCAAGGGAGCGCCGTCCATCTTCCGCATACGCAATCTGGCCGGAGAAATCGGCGACACCATCTACATCAAGGAAATCGAAAAATACGGTCCCGAACAACTCATTTCGCTCGTCGCCCACGGTGACATCGACTATGCGGTGTGCGACGAGACTCTTGCGCAGGCCGCCGCCGATTCTCTTCCTCAGATCGACATCGATACGCCCGTCAGTTTCACCCTGTTCTATTCATGGGGAGTGAGCAAACAATCTCCCGCATTGCTCGACACGTTAAATGTCTGGATCGATCGTTTCCGCGAAAGTGAGGCATATCGCCAAATCCATCGCAAATACTTCTAAAAAACCTTCCACTGCATTTATGAATGAAAAAATCATCAAATGGGGCTTCATCGGTTGCGGTGAAGTAACGAAAACCAAGAGCGGACCCGCTTTCCGGAAGGTTCCGCAATCTCAAGTCGTGGCCGTGATGAGTCGTGACG
The DNA here is from genome assembly GCA_041855645.1 of Bacteroides sp. Taxonomy (GTDB): domain Bacteria; phylum Bacteroidota; class Bacteroidia; order Bacteroidales; family Bacteroidaceae; genus Bacteroides. The sequence continues at coordinate 10,874 of JBHAEN010000001.1, forward strand.
CCGCCAAAGCCAAAACCTATGCAAGGGAAAGAGGCATCAAACGCTGGTATGACGATGCACAGGAACTCATCGACGATCCGGAAGTCAATGCCGTCTACATAGCCACGCCCCCGTCTTCGCACGCCACCTATGCCATCATGGCCATGAAAGCCGGCAAACCCGTCTACATCGAGAAGCCGATGGCGCAAACTTACGAAGAATGTATCCGCATCAACCGTGTGGCACAAGAAACAGGCGTACCCTGCTTTGTGGCCTACTACCGTCGTTATCTGCCCTACTTCCTGAAAGTAAAAGAACTCATCGCGGACGGAACGATCGGGAAGGTCCTCAATCTGCAAATCCGCTTTGCGCAACCGCCCTACGAGCTCGACTACCAGCGGCAAAACCTTCCGTGGCGCGTACAGGCCGACATTTCGGGCGGGGGATATTTTTATGACCTCGCTCCTCATCCGCTCGATCTTTTGCAGGAAATGTTCGGCTGCATTCTCGACGCATCCGGATACAAGAGCAACAGAGGCGGACTCTATGCGGTTGAGGATACGTTGAGTGCCTGCTTCCGATTTGAAAACGGGGTGGTGGGAAGCGGATCGTGGTGTTTCGTCGCCCACGAATCGGCGCGGGAAGACCGAATCTCCATCATCGGAGACAAAGGAATGATTGCCTTCTCCGTATTCACCTACGAGCCTATTGTCGTACATACCGAACAGGGACGTGAAGAATTCCGCCCCGACAACCCCGAGCACGTGCAGCAGCCTCTCATTCAGGCCGTGGTCGACCATCTGCTCGGCAAGGGAACCTGCTCTTGCACGCACGAAAACGCCACGCTCACTAACTGGGCGATGGACAAGATATTAGGTAAAATCTGAACATCACCATGAACAAGGAAGAACTCATGAGACAGGCCATTGCCTTGTCCGTCCGCAATGTAGACGAAGGCGGAGGACCGTTCGGAGCGGTCATTGCCTCCAAAGACGGAGAAATCATCGCCACGGGTGTGAATCGCGTAGTTCCTTCGTGCGACCCCACCGCCCACGCCGAAGTCAGTGCCATCCGAAATGCAGCGGAACGTCTGGGAACATTCAACCTGAGCGGTTACGACATCTACACTTCGTGCGAGCCGTGCCCCATGTGCCTGGGAGCCATCTACTGGGCCCGTCTGGATAAAATATACTATGGAAACAATAAAACCGACGCAAAAAACATCGGCTTTGACGATTCTTTCATTTACGACGAATTGGAACTGAAACCGGCCGATCGTCACCTGCCCTCCGAGGCCCTTCTCTCCGAAGAAGCTTTCGCCGCCTTTAAGGCTTGGATGGATAAAATCGATAAAACGGCTTACTGATTCCCCCTACCCTACACTTTCGGTTCGGCCGACCTTTTCTCCCGTCAAAGATTCGTCCTTCTCCATAAACAAACAACGCGTTCCCCGCAAAAGGGAAACGCGTTGTCGGCATTATTGGTCATCTTCCGCTCCGGGAATCGGCAGCCCGATCTCCGGCTCCGAAGAAGCCAAACAAATCAATTAAATTCTTTCAGATCTTCCTTCAGACGTTTGCGGATAAAGAAAAGACGACTCTTTACCGTTCCCATCGGCAAGCCGAGCTTATCGGCTATTTCCCGGTACTTGAATCCGGCCACGAACATCTGGAAAGGCACTTTCATGTCGTCGGGAATGGAGTTGATGGCACGATGCAGCAACTTCGTATCGTAATTGTTCTCGAAGCGGTTGCTGTCTTCATCCTCAATCAGACTTTGTTGCTGAACGGAGTACGTATCGTCAATGATGTGCATTTCGCGCACCGCACGACGGTAGTTGTTGATGAAAATATTGCGCATGATGGTGTACAACCATCCTTTTAAGTTCTTGGCGTGAACGAATTTCTCACGGTTGTCCAATGCCTGAAGCACGCAGTCTTGTACCAAATCGTTGGCCGAATCGCGGTTGGCCGTCAGTTTATATGCGAAGCGGTGCAGGTCTTGTTCCACCGCCAATATACCTTGGGTAAAATCTTGTTTTTCCATCGTTGTTTTGATTTTTCTCTAATTTCGACGATGCAAATGTCCGACTTATTCGCCAAGTAACCGCTGGCAATTCTTCCGACTTATTTGACACTTTTTCCCTTGATGCTCCAATTTGACATTTTTTCCCTTTATCCGAACGTCCGAAACGGGAAAAATGTTCGTCAATCGAACAAGTTCAGTCGTTTTTTACGCGATTCTTCCAAAGAAATGACCTCACGACGGAACAGTCCGCTCTTCTCGCGCAGCGATTGATATTCCTGTTCCAACTCATTCACCAATTCCGCCTTGGCCTGAGGATTGAGCAAACGCGAAGCCACTCCGGCATTCTGCGAAGCGTCCTTGAGATGCACCACGGGAGCGCGGTAAACGGGAGCTATCTTCAAGGCAGTGTGCATCTTAGAGGTTGTGGCGCCTCCGATGAGCAACGGAATATCCAGCCCGGCTTTGTTGAGTTCGGCAGCCACATGCGCCATTTCTTCGAGCGAAGGTGTGATCAAGCCGCTCAGTCCGATCATGTCGACTTTCTCTTCGATGGCCCGTTGCACGATGACCTCGGCCGGAACCATCACGCCGAGATCGATCATTTCATAGCCGTTGCAGGCCATGACCACGGATACGATATTTTTCCCGATGTCGTGCACATCGCCCTTCACCGTGGCAATCAATACTTTTCCCGCCGAAGAGGTTCCTTCGACCTTCTCCGACTCAATGATCGGTTGCAGAATGGCCACGGCACGTTTCATCGTGCGGGCGGTTTTCACCACTTGGGGAAGGAACATCTTACCCGCGCCGAACAATTCGCCGACATGGTTCATACCGTCCATCAACGGGCCTTCGATGACATCCACCGCTTTCGGATAAAGGGGAAGCGCCTCGGCCAGGTCTTCTTCCAGATAGTCGCCGACTCCTTTCGTAAGGGCATACTTCAAACGTTCTTGCACCGTGGCGTCGCGCCATTGCAGATGCGTGTTGGCAGACACGCCATGATCGGCCGTTCCGTTTCCTTCGGATTCGTTCTTCAGTTTTTCGGCCAGTTCTATCAGCCGCTCGGAAGCATCGGGCCGCCGATTCAGCACCACGTCCTCGATTTTCTCGAGCACATCGGCCGGCAAGTCGGTATAGAGCACCGAAGCGGCCGGATTCACGATGCCCATGTCCATACCTGCCTGAATGGCATAGTAGAGGAATACGGCGTGAATGGCTTCACGGATGTAATCGTTACCGCGGAAAGAGAAAGAAAGATTGCTCACCCCGCCGCTGATGTGAACGTGGGGCAGGTTGGTTTTGATCCATTTGGCGGCTTCGATAAAGTCGACGGCATAGTTGTTATGTTCTTCGATACCCGTGGCCACGGCCAGAATATTGGGGTCGAAGATGATATCGTGCGGGTTGAAACCGACCTTGTCGACCAGCAGCCGGTAAGCGCGTCCGCAGATTTCGATCTTACGGGCTGCCGTGTCGGCCTGCCCTTTCTCGTCGAAAGCCATCACAACCACAGCGGCTCCCGCCTGCCTGATGATGCGGGCGTGTTCCAGAAAGCTCTCTTCGCCTTCTTTCAGCGAGATGGAGTTGACGATGGATTTTCCCTGCAAACATTTCAGGCCGGCCTCGATCACCTCCCATTTGGAAGAGTCTATCATCACGGGCACACGGGCTATTTCGGGTTCGGACATGACGAGATTGAGGAACGTAGTCATTTCCGTCCGGGCATCGAGCAGGCCATCGTCCATATTGATGTCCAGGACCAGCGCACCGTCTTCCACCTGTTGCCGGGCTATGGTCAGGGCTTCTTCGTATTTCTTTTCCTTGATGAGGCGCAGGAATTTGCGCGAACCGGCCACATTGCACCGTTCACCGATGTTGACAAAATTGATTGCCGGCTTGACATCGAGCAGTTCCAGACCGGAAAGCCACAAGCTGTCGGGAGGCGGTACGGGCAGGTGCGGACGGGCATTCTTTACCAATTCTCCGTACTTCGCGATATAGGCATCGGTGGTTCCGCAACACCCGCCGAGGATGTTGACCATGCCTTCCCGAAGGTACTCGGCAATCTCGCGGGCCATGTCTTCGGGGCTTTGATCGTATTTTCCCAGACTGTTCGGAAGTCCGGCATTGGGGTATGCGCTGATGTAATAGGGAGCGCGATCGGCAAGTTGTTTGAGAAAAGGCTTCAACTGGCTCGCTCCGAACGAACAGTTGAGCCCCACCGAGAAAATCGGGGCATGCTGCACGGAAGCCAGGAAGGCCTCCAAGGTTTGACCGGAAAGGGTGCGCCCGCCAATGTCGGACACGGTGACGGAAAGCATCAGGGGCACTTTTCTCCCGACGGTTTTCATGGCTTGTTCCGCGGCAAATATGGCTGCCTTGGCATTCAGCGTGTCGAAAATGGTTTCAATGAGCAACGCGTCCACTCCGCCTTCGAGCAAAGCCTCCATCTGCAAGCGGTACGAGGCGGCCAACTCATCGTAGGTCAGCGCGCGGAAGGCGGGATTATTCACGTCGGGACTCATCGAGCAAGTCTTGTTCGTCGGGCCTACGGCTCCGGCCACAAAGCGGGGCTTTTCGGGGGTTCGGGCTGTGTATTCGTCGGCAAGATCGCGTGCCAGCCCGGCTGCCGCAAGATTCATCTCGCGCACGTATTCGCCCACATGATAATCGGCCATCGACACCGTGGTCGAACTGAACGTATTTGTCTCGATGATGTCCGCACCGGCTTCCAGATACTTGCGGTGAATGTCCCGAATGATGTCGGGGCGCGTCAGGCACAGCAAATCGTTGTTGCCTTTCAACAAACCGGGAATGTGAGCGAAACGCTCTCCGCGAAAATCTTCTTCCTTGAGGTTATACTGCTGAATCATTGTTCCCATCGCGCCATCCAGAATGAGGATGCGTTCGGAAACGAGCTGTTCCATCGTCTTCTTCATCTTTATTACCTTAATTATACCTAATACCTGCGCAGAGCTTGCACACGGGCGGACTCACGCCGCCTCTCCCGCTCAGCGTTTGAACATTCTCGCCATATCGCGGCGGTCGTCTTTTTCTCTCAGCGATTCGCGCTTATCGTACTGCTTTTTGCCTTTTGCCAAGGCCACGACAAGTTTGGCCAGGCCTTTTTCATTGATGAACAAACGCACGGGGATGATGGTGAAGCCGGGATCTTTCATGCCGCGCTGCAACTTCTCCAGTTCTTTCTTGTTGAGAAGCAGTTTGCGCTCCCTGCGTGCCGTGTGGTTGTTGTACGACCCGTAGAAATATTCGGCCACGTGCATGTTCTTCACCCACAGTTCTCCCTTGACGAAGTAGCAGAACGTATCCACCAGACTCGCTTTTCCCAGGCGAATGGATTTTATTTCCGTACCCGTGAGCACGATGCCCGCGGTGTAGGTTTCCACCAGTTCGTAATCGAACGTAGCCCGTTTGTTTTTTATGTTCACAGAGGGTTGTTTCATCTTCGACACCACGTTAGTTTAACAAGACGGTCAGTTTGGTGAACACGAAACCGATTGCCACAGGACACAGCAGCAACAGGGCCGATGCCCAAAGCGTATAGCTCAGCCGGCGTCGTTCGGCAATGTTCACCATGACGGGTGCTCCCTCCCAAACCAGATAGACCAGATAGAAGCGAAGCGGCCATGAGATGACATGCAAAGAAGGCAGCAGCCCCGTGATGATTTGGAGCACGAACGGAACCACCAGCGCATAACCGGCAAACTGCTGCACCCGGAGCAACTGCGAAGGCATGCCGTAATAGCGCACCCCCATTTCATTGATGCCGTAAGCGGCCAGAAAGTAACCGCCGAACTGTGCCACGGCCACCGAACAGCAAAACGTCATGGCCATCTGAAAACTTTGCGGCCCGCTCCAACCGTACTCGATCAGCGACCCGACAAACACCGACAAACCGCACAGTCCGATCATGGGATAGACGAATGCCATAAAGACCTGACGCCCGTCTTCTACGGAAATTTCCTCCCAGGCTTTCGCCGGGGAGGAAATCAGTTTCATTGCAATCTTTGCTATTTCTTTGTAGTCCAAAATCAGTGCGTATAAGTAACAGAGAAAGAGGTCAGTTCCTCAACCAATTCGAGATTGTTCGCATTGACGGGAGCCTGAATGACAATCCGCTTGGGCGATGAACCGGAGTGATTGTTCCGATAATACTCCAATGCGGCGGAAATATCGAACGAGCGGCAATAGAACAAGGGATAGTAGTTCTCCCGGAAGAAGCTGTAAGACGTGCGATCCCCGCTTTGGTACTCGGTGTTCTTGTTGTATCGCAGATTCAGCACCAAATCGTCGCCCTCGTCGGGCCGGTTGAAATAATAGACCAGCGTCAGGTAATGCGCTTTATTGAGATTGGCGATGTAGTAATCCACCCCCGCTATGATTTTATCGTTGATCAAAGAGAAAGAAGGTCCGGAAGCATTCGCCGCCATCAGGTTCTTCACGGCAATGATCGAGGCCGTCCCCACGGAGTCGTTCTCCGCTCCCTGCTCTCGCACCAGTTCCACACGGGCGTCGAGCGAGGCAAAGCCCTCCATCTTCACCTCCGAGATGGTGCGCGTGGTCTCGATATCGGCATTCGCCGGCAAATTCGGATCATAACGATAATAGATATACGCCGTCTTAATCGACGAGAGGTTGGGAAGCGCATTCAGCTTGTTCGCCGATTCCGCATTCAACGACAGCGTGTAACCGTCCAAGGTTTTCAGAACAACCGTGCCGTACCACCCCGTCACTTCCACAATCGTGCCGAGCTGAGGAGTCAAATTGTCACTGACTTCGCTTTTCAGGCAGGAAGAAAGCGTAATTCCCATAACGACAGCGGCAAACGCCATCCGTAAACTTTTCATCCGTTTCATAATCGATCTGTTTTTAACATGTTCTACGGCGACAAAGATATGAAATCCAACCGATAACCCGCCTATTCTGACTCCTAAATAAAGAGAGTTTAAGAGAAAATGAGTCCGGGAAGACGGAACAGGTGCGCAAGGCAGCCTCACGCATCAATCACTCTTTTCCGCCGAAGCGGCGAAGCTCTTTGTATGCATAAATTTATTCGTTTGCCTGCACCCGAACGAAAGTTTCACTGCACCCGCTTTTTCGTTTGGGTGCAGACCAACGAAAAAGAAGGTGCAGACCGACGATTGAAATCATGCAACCGGCGAGAATAAAACCAACGGACGGAGTGGAATAAATTACGCACGATTCCGCCTTGCGTTCTCTGTG
>JBHAEN010000002.1:0-18927 GCA_041855645.1 Bacteroides sp.
CACGGGAGTAGGCATCACGGCCGAAGGCGACATGCTGGCCGCCCTCGGCCTGCGCTACGGGACGGAAGAAGCCACCGAATTCTCGGAACTGGTACACAAGACCGTTGCGCTCAGCGCATACCGCTCGTCGGTGGAAATGGCCAAAGAACGCGGAGCCTTCGAGGTTTACAGTGCCGAACGCGAACGGAACAACCCGTTCATCCGCCGGCTGGCCGAAGCCGATCCCGAACTTTACGAACTGATGAAGCAATACGGACGTCGCAACATCGCCTGCCTGACCATCGCCCCCACCGGAACCACCAGCCTGATGACGCAAACTTCTTCGGGCATCGAGCCGGTGTTCATGCCCGTCTACAAAAGAAGAAGAAAAGTCAATCCGAACGACACGAACGTCCATGTCGACTTCGTAGACGAAACGGGCGACGCCTTCGAAGAATACATCGTCTTCCACCACAAGTTCGTCACTTGGATGGAAGCCAACGGATACAACCCCGCCAAACGGTACACGCAGGAAGAAATAGACGATATGGTTGCCCGATCGCCCTACTACAAAGCCACCTCGAACGATGTCGACTGGCTGATGAAAGTAAAGATGCAAGGCCGCATTCAGAAGTGGGTGGACCACTCGATAAGCGTCACCATCAACCTGCCGAACGATGTCGACGAAGAACTTGTCAACCGTCTCTACGTCGAAGCATGGAAATCGGGCTGCAAAGGCTGTACGGTGTATCGCGACGGTTCGCGTTCCGGAGTCTTGCTTTCGGCCAAGTCGGAGAAGACTGCCGAACTTCCCCCGTGCAAACCTCCCACAGTGGTCGAAGTCCGTCCCCGGGTACTGGACGCCGACGTCGTTCGCTTCCAGAACAACAAGGAAAAATGGGTGGCTTTCATCGGTTTGATGGACGGACATCCCTACGAGATTTTCACCGGTCTTCAGGACGACGACGAGGGCATCCTGTTACCCAAGAGCGTAACGACCGGGCGCATCATCAAAGCTGTGGACGAAGACGGTAACAAACGCTACGACTTCCAGTTTGAAAACAAGCGAGGCTACAAGACCACCATCGAAGGCCTTTCGGAAAAGTTCAACAAAGAATACTGGAACTATGCCAAGCTCATTTCGGGCGTGCTTCGCTACCGCATGCCCATAGAACAGGTCATCAAGCTCGTCGGCTCCCTGCAACTGAACAACGAAAACATCAACACATGGAAGAACGGCGTGGAACGCGCACTGAAGAAATACATTCAGGACGGAACGGAAGCCAAAGGCAAGATATGCCCCAACTGCGGTAACGAAACACTTGTTTACCAAGAAGGCTGCCTCATCTGCAAGACTTGCGGAAACTCACGCTGCGGATGATTCATTCCCGATAGTTCATCATGAAAAGGAGTCCCCTCGCGGACTCCTTTTTTATGTCATTGTGCCGTCCGGCAAATCTTTCTCCCCCTCTTTTCCGACGAACTGCCGATTATACCTTTTATCCCACTTTCCACAACCGACAACCGGCCAATGCACATACGCCCTCACTCATCGTTCGTTTTGTAAAATTCTTTCAAAACTCTTCGCGAGGCAGATTTCGGAATCGACCGGGATTTCGCCCCTCTCCAAAGTCCCTCTGGGAGGGCTTTTCCGAAATGCACGCACTTGACGTCTGAAACACGCCCACTTGACGTCCGAAATGCACGCATTTCAGACGTCAAGTGCGTGCATTTCGGAAACCGGAGAAAACCGTGTAAAGAAAAGAGAATACCGAAGACAGAACGGAGCAGGTGGAAAATCGCTCGAACGGGAGCTTATTTTTTCTCAAGAGACCGGATATGCTCATCATCGGTATGCCAACAGGGGCTCCACACTTTTACCGCAAGCCTTGTTTTCTTATACGGCAAAAAGAAAAATGCACCGTTTGCAAACAATTTATTTCTCCGCATTGTTATTTCCATAGGAAACAATTTAATCAAGACACAGAACATGAAAATCATCATCATCGGAGGCGTGGCCGGAGGAGCCACCACCGCAGCCCGCATTCGCCGCATGGACGAGTCGGCGGAAATCATACTCATCGAAAAAGGCGGACACATTTCGTATGCCAACTGCGGACTGCCCTATTATATAGGCGGAATCATTCGGGAACGGGAAAAACTTTTCGTGCAAACCGCGGAAGGATTTGCCAAGCGTTTCCGCGTGGATGTGCGCATCCATAACGAAGCCATCGGCATAGACCGCTCGCAACGGACGGTCACGATACGCCGCAACGACGGAAGCACTTACTCCGAGACATACGACAGGCTGGTGCTGTCGACGGGAGCATCGCCCGTCCGTCCTCCCCTGCCCGGAATCGATTCCGAAGGCATTTTCACGCTTCGCAACGTGACGGATACCGACCGCATCAAGGAATACATCGACACACATCGTCCGCGCCGTGCCGTAGTCATCGGAGCCGGATTCATCGGGCTGGAAATGGCCGAAAACCTCCATGCGCGCGGAGCGGCGGTCAGCATCGTGGAAATGGGCAATCAGGTGATGGCGCCGATCGACTTTTCCATGGCTTCGTTCCTGCACCAACACTTGGCGGAAAAAGGCGTCGGCCTCTATTTGGAGCAAGCGGTCACCGCTTTTGAACGTTCCGACGACGGGCTGACGGTGAACTTCCGAAGCGGACTGTCCATCCCGGCCGATGTGGTCATTCTGTCCATCGGCGTACGTCCCGAAACGACACTGGCGCGTGAAGCGGGCCTGGCCATCGGCGTTACGGGAGGCATCTTCGTCAACGAATACTTGCAAACCTCGGACGAGGCCGTTTATGCCATCGGCGATGCCATCGAATTTCCTCACCCCGTCACCGGAAAACCGTGGCTGAATTATCTGGCCGGACCCGCCAACCGTCAAGGACGATTGGCCGCAGACAACATTCTGGGCGCGCGAACGGCCTACGAAGGTTCCATCGGCACGGCAATAGCCAAAGTCTTCGACATGACCGCAGCCACCACCGGACTTCCGGCCAAACACCTCAAGCGGGAAGGAATCGACTACCGTTCCGTAACCGTTCATCCCGCATCGCATGCCGGCTACTATCCCAATGCCATGCCGATGAACATCAAACTGACTTTTGCACCCGACAGCGGACGACTGTACGGGGCACAGGTGGTGGGATATGACGGTGTCGACAAGCGCATCGACGAAATTGCCCTCGTTCTCAAACAAAAAGGCACGGTTTATGACCTCACCCGCATCGAACACGCCTATGCACCTCCCTATTCCTCGGCCAAGGATCCCGTGGCTCTGGCCGGTTATGCGGCTGCCAACATCCTGTCAGGCAAGGTGAAACCGGTGTATTGGCGCGAAATGCAGACAGAAGACGAGTCCCGCAGGATTCTGCTCGATGTCCGCACCCGAGACGAATATGCCTTAGGCTCTTTGCCAAACGCCGTGAACATCCCGCTCGATGAACTCCGCGACCGTCTCGACGAACTTCCCCAAGACGTCCCTCTCCACACGTTCTGCGCGGTGGGGCTGCGCGGCTATCTTGCTTCACGGATACTCTTGCAACACGGCTTCACGCAAGTATATAATCTCGTGGGCGGCCTGAAGACTTATCGCGCCGCCACGGCTTCCCTTCCGTTGCCCGAAGCCGTGCGGAAAGACGCGTTCCCTCAATCGGGCGGGCACAATCCGCACACGCCGGGCCATGACGAGGCGAAAATCGTCCGTGTCGATGCCTGCGGCCTGCAGTGTCCCGGCCCCATTCTGAAGATGAAGAAAACGATGGACGAACTTGAAACGGGCGACCGCGTACAAATCGTATCGACCGATCCGGGATTCGCACGCGACGCCTCGGCATGGTGCAGCTCCACGGGCAACCGGTTGCTGTCGGCCGAAATGAAAGAGGGAAAGTCGGTCATCACCATCGAAAAAGGACAACCCGAAGCCGTGAACGAAGCCGCACCCGCACGAGGAGGCAAAGGAAAGACGTTCATTCTCTTCAGCGACGATCTGGATAAAGCACTCGCCACTTTCGTTCTGGCCAACGGAGCGGCCGCCACGGGACAGAAGACAACCATCTTCTTTACTTTCTGGGGCTTGAACGTCATCAAGAAAGAAAAGAAACCCCGCGTGGAAAAAGACATTTTCGGAAAGATGTTCGGCCGGATGTTGCCTGCCCATTCCCGTCGGTTGAAACTCTCGAAGATGAACATGGGAGGCATCGGTAGCAGAATGATGCGCTTCCTGATGAAGCAAAAGGGAGTGGACTCGCTCGAATCCCTGCGCCGGCAAGCTCTTGAGAACGGCGTGGAATTCATAGCCTGTCAGATGTCGATGGACGTCATGGGCGTGGCCGCGGAAGAGTTGATGGACGGGGTGAGCATAGGCGGTGTGGCCACTTACATGGAACGGGCCGATCACGCCAATGTCAACCTGTTCATTTAAGGTCAAGGAAAAGGCCGAACCGCACGATTTCATCGAAAAAAGAAAAAAGAATGAAAACAATATGCATCATGCGCGACCTGTACAAAGCTCTCGGAAGTTTTGAGGCCGCTTTTGAAGCCACCTACGGCTTATCGCTCAACGAGTCCATGATTCTGTGCGCTTTGCGTGAGTTCGGCAAGCCGACCACGCCCACGGATCTGAGTAAACGCGTCGAGATTCGCACTTCACACCTGTCGAAGTTGCTGCGCAGCCTTGAAGACAAGAAACTCATTTCCCGATCATTGGGAAATGAAGACCGAAGACAGATGTACTTTGCCCTCACGGACGCCGGAGTGCACCGCCTCGGACAGCTCGACATGGAAAAAGTGGAAGTGCCCGAATTGCTCAGGCCGCTGTTTCCTTAAACGCTTCACGGCAGCATGGCTTCATAAATGGCCGCCTGTATCTGCTCCCGGATCTCTGTCCGAATCAAAACGCGGTTGGAAACATCGGGACAGACACGGTTGCTCAGGAATACATACACCAGACGATTCACCGGATCGACCCACGCACACGTTCCGGTGAATCCGGTGTGTCCGTACACTTCGGCGGGCACATTCGGGGCGCAGTTTCCCTTTTCGGGATTTACCGGATCGGGCTTGTCGAATCCCAATCCGCGGCGGCTGATCTTCGACACCGTGGCGGTAAAGAGCCTGCACGTGGGTTCGCTCAAGTAGCGGCTTCCCCGATAGAGGCCTCCGTCGAGCAACATCAGGTAGACGGAAGCCAACTCTCCGGCCGTGGAGAACAAGCCCGCATTTCCGGCCACTCCTCCGCAGAAAGCGGCGGTCTCGTCGTGTACATAGCCTTGCAGCCAGCTTTTACGTAAAAAACGATCGTTCGCCGTGGGTACAATCTGCTCAGCCGAAAAACGCCGCAGAGGCAGATAACCCGTACGTTTCAGGCCCATCGGAATGTAGAACTCCCGTTGCAAATACTCGTCGAGCGACATTCCGGCCAGTTGTTCGACCAACATTCCCAGTAAGACGAAGCCGACATCGCTGTAAACGTAGGTCTTCGCCTTGAGCGGAGCATCTGCTATTTTACGTTCCATCACTTCTCGGAAAGCATCGCCCACCCACAAGCCTTTCGACACGGGACGCAGGAATCCGGGCTTTTGTATATCGGAAATATAGTCCGAATTGAATTTGAAATGAGGATTCGCCCAGACATTTCCGCCCAACGACACCGAATGACGGGCATCTTTACGATTGGAGAACAATTTTCCCTTGTAGCTTTCCTTGTCAATGGCTTCCTGATAAAAAGCAATGCCGGCCGGAAGCCCCGATTGGTGAAACAGAAGTTCCTGAACGGTTATTTTTTCCTTGTTCGTCCCCTTCAGAAAAGGCAGATGGTCGGATACGCGGTCGGTGAGATTGAGCGAACCTTTGTCGTACAATTTCATCACAGCCAATAAGGTGGCCGTGGTTTTCGTCAGGGAAGCCAAATCGTACAGGCTCGTCGAATCAACGGCCGGACTTCCCATACCCGAGAAGGTTCCGAAACTTTTATCCACCAATACCTGACCGTCTTTCAAGACCACGACCTGACAGCCGGGATAAGCTCCCCCGCGAATACCTGCCTGCGCTATGGAATCGATGCGCAACAGGCGTTCGGCCGAAAATCCCAAATCTTCGGCCGTGAGATGGGGCTGCATGCCGGTTGTGAGGTTCACGCCCGCTCCTTCGGCAAACAAACTGCCTATGGAAGCCGGCAGACGCCCGTCCGCCGAAGCGGCGGCAAAAAGCAGATCGCCCACATGACGCTGTACGTCGGCATCGGCCGAGTGTGCCAGAACGACGGCTCCGGCCTGTTTCACCGACTTATTCAGCTGAAGCATCATTCCGGCCGGAGTAAAGAAGAGGTAAGCCACGGGACGTTCGGGGGCGAAATCGGCGAAAAAAGACTGATAGGGTGTCAGGCGCAAATCGCTTACGGCCACAATCACGCGGTGATGCGTATTGAGCGAGTCGCACAGCCGGCGGGCCTCTTCGCCGCTCAAGTCGGGCGGCAGCGAAAACCGACGCACCGGGGCGTGAGTGCTCATCCGCTCGGCCAAGGCTTCGAGTCCGTTCGATTCGCCCACCTCGAGAAGAGCAATGGGGCGTTTCGGATGGGTATAAAGCGGCAACACCTGCCCGGAGTTATCCGGTATCGTGACCGAAGCCCTGCGCAGGCGGCGGATCAAGTCGCTCGTTTGAGAAGTATGGATGCGCTGAGCCAACCCCGACAAGCGGACATGCGGTTTCTTTTTCAGTCCCAACACATATTTATAGGTAAGCACCTTCCGGCATTTGCGGTCGATGTCTTTCACACTCAACTCGCCACTTTCCACGGCATCGACCACCGCCTGAAATTCTTCTTTCAAACGGCGCGGAGCCAATACCAGATCGTTTCCGGCTTTCAAGGCTTGCAGACAGACGTTCCGGTGTGCGGCCACGCCTTTCATGGCAAGCGCGTCGGTGAATATGAGGCCGCCGAAACCTAACTCTTCCGTCAGCAAATCGTTCACCACATTACGCGAAAGCGAAGCCGGCAAACCTTCTTGGCTTTCGAGCGAAGGCACTTCAAGATGACCGACCATGACACCGCTCAATCCGGCACGGACGAACGCACGGAAAGGATGAAGCTCCACGCTGTCGAGGCGTCCTCTGTCAAAAGAGAGGCGAGGAAGCACTTTATGCGAATCGGTATCCGTATCGCCATGACCGGGAAAGTGTTTGGCCACGGAAAGCACTCCGCCCTCTTCGAGTCCCCGCGCATAGGCAATGACTTTTTCACTCACGGCTTCGGGCGACTCGCCGAACGAACGGACATTGATGACGGGATTGTGCGGATTGGTGTTCACATCGGCCACAGGAGCGAAGTTTACCTGCACGCCCAACTCACGACATTGCCGAGCCATTTCACGACCGTATTCGCGAATCAGGTCATTATCGCGTATGCAACCCAGTTCGAGGTTACGGGGAAAAACCGGAGTGCCGCGCAAGCGCATCGCAAGCCCCCATTCTCCGTCGAAAGTGATGAGCATGGGCACGCGAGCCATGGCTTGCGCCCGGTTGGTCAGTTCGGCCTGATTCTGCAACTTCCCTCCGGAGAAGAGTAATCCGCCCACGCGGTATGTCTGTACCACTTCACGCAGCAGGGCAAGATTCCGTTTGGTCAGTGAAGGCTCGATGGTATATATAAAAAGTTGACCGATCTTTTCTTTCAACGTCATCCGCGTCATGGCGGCATCCACCCACTGCCGGCAATGGGAATCGGCTTCCCCTTTGCGCCACAGTTCCGGGACGACGTCGGACGCAGAAACGCCGTGTCCTCCCGACATGGGTTCGATAATCAACAGGCACAGTAAGAAAAGGCGAATCAAATGGTTCATCGGCGTTTCAGAGTTAAGTCCATTTTGCCCACGCGTACTCCGCTCTTTCCGGCATGCAGTACGGGGATTGTTTTTCCGTCGGCATTGAGGTAGTTACGCGGCTCATTCATGAAAGTATGAGAATGGCCGCCCAGAATCACGTCGATGTTGCGCGTCTTCACCACCAGCCGCTCGTCTTCCTTTATGCCGAGGTGCGACAGGCAGACCACCACGTCGCATCCTTCCCGTTTCAGAAGTTCGGCGGTTTCGTTCGCCACGCCAATCGGTTCTTTGTAAATCATGCCGCGGTATTTTTCTTCCTGAATCAATCCTTCCGGATTCGCACCCAAACCGAACACTCCGATTTTCAAGCCGTCGCGCTCAAGGATGACATAAGGCTTCACCAAATCTTTCAGGCCGGTAGCGGAGAAGTCGTAATTGGAGGAAACGATGGGGAAATCGGCCATGCGGAAAATACGCTCCATGACATCAAGTCCGAAATCGAACTCATGATTCCCCACGGTCACCGCATCGTAACGCATCAGGTTCATCATCTTCACTTCGGCTTCGCCTTGAAACAGATTATAATAAGGTGTTCCTTGACAAAAGTCGCCGCAATCGAACAGTAACGCTTCGCCGTTCTCCCTACGGAATTCTTTCAGGAAAGTGGCGCGACGGACGAATCCTCCTTCGCCATAATTTCTGTCGCCCTTCTGAGCAATCGGTTCGAGGCGACTATGCACATCGTTGGTATAGAGTATGGTAATCTTTTTGGTTTCCTGCGCCATGACCGATACGGTAAGAAGCAGAAACACAGACAAGGCGACAGATCGTTGAACTCTTTTCATGATATAATGAACTTTATATTGAACTCAGGCAAACTCACATTCTCACTTGACGGTGATCCGTCCGTCCAGACGGGAAGAAATCGTTTTTCCGGCCGCCGTCTGTTGGCGCACGTAGTCGAGAAACAGTCCGCGCAATGTCATGTTGGCGGGACAGACACGTTTTTCGGCCTGAAGCAAGGCCTCCATGTGGTCGTTTCCGTCGGCCAGATAGTCGACGGTCGCCACGGTGTACAACCGGTCGTCGTCGATGGGTGCTCCGGCCACCTCAGCCTTCAGCAGCTCACCGCCTTGGGTTATCTCCAGCCGGAGTCCGCTCACGCCTTCACCGCGCGCACGGGCAATGGAACGACACATGCGTTTGAGGTGCTCTCCTCTGATTGTCAACACGCAAAGCGAGTTCTCGAAGGGAAGTATTTCATAAATCGTCCCCACCGTGATATCGCCTTGGGGAAGGATGTTGCGCAATCCTCCCAGATTGACCAGACCGATGTCGGCAGGCTTGTCCAGCACTTCGGCAGCCGACCGGCGGAGCACTTCGGCCACCAAGTTGGACAGCAAACTTTCGGGAGTGCCTTTTTCCATGCGTTGTCCGCTCTTTCCGATCACCTCGTACATCGTGGCGTCTACCTTCTTCTTATACGTATCCAGCAAGGCAGTGGCGGCTTCGTCGGGATGCGCATCCCACTTCGAGTCCATTTTAATCACTTCACCTTCGGCCTTCACCACCTCGTAGCGCGGCCCTTCCTTCACCGTATGACAGGCAGCGGACAGGAACAAGAGACCGAACAACCCTGCCCGTAATTTCACATAACTGATTCGTTTCATTGGTTTTCTCCGATTTAGATGCCCACAAATATACAGATTTATTTGGCTATCCGATAAAAATGCCCTTACTTTGCACCGCTTTCGCGCAATCGCTGTCAAGCCGCTTAAAAGAAACTTGGTATGTTGCGTTGTAACGATAACAATTTAATAACAACAACAATGAACTTAATTAAAATTGCAGAAGAAGCATTTGCTACGGGCAAGTCTCATCCCGCTTTCAAAGCAGGCGACACGGTTACCGTAGCCTATCGTATCGTTGAAGGTAACAAAGAGCGCGTACAGTTGTATCGCGGCGTTGTTATCAAAATTGCAGGACATGAAAACAAAAAGCGTTTCACCGTGCGCAAAATGTCCGGAACCGTGGGTGTAGAACGTATTTTCCCTCTCGAATCGCCGGCTATCGACAGCATCGAAGTCAACAAAGTGGGTAAAGTTCGTCGCGCTAAGTTGTACTACTTGCGCGCACTGACCGGTAAAAAGGCCAGAATCAAAGAAAAAAGAACGAACGGTTAAAACCGGAAGTTCTGCGATTCAGCATAGAAAGAGGTATCTTGTTTCGGCGAGATACCTCTTTCTTTTTTCATTGTTGTCGTCCGCCAAACCTTTTGAAGGGAGAAGCTCCTCCTTTCCCGGCGAACGGCCGATTATCCCTTTTATCACACGCTCCACAACCGACAACCGGCCAACGTGCATACACCCTCACTCCCTCGGCTGTTTGTAAAACTATTTCAACCCTCTTCGCGAGGTCGGCTTCGGAATCGGCCGGGATTTTGACCCTCTCCAAAGCCCCTCCGGGAGGGCTTTTCCGAAATGCACGCACTTGACGTCTGAAATGCACGTGTCTGACGTCTGAAATGCGTGCACTTGACGTCCGAAATGCGTGCATTTCAGAAGTCAAATGCGCGGTGTTCGGAAATCGGGGAAAATCGTGTAAAGAAAAGAGATTTCCGAAAACGGGGTGGGACAGGTGGAAAATCTTTCCGACAGGGGCTTGTTTTTCTCCGAGAGACGGGATATGCTCATTGCCGGCATGGGGGAATGGGGAGAACCGAAGGCTTGATGGAATAAGGCCTGTGATTATTCGTTGGCCTGCACCCCGACGATTGATTTTGTGCGGCTAAAGAAAGTGAGCGGCGAACAGGCTCCGGGTAACGGATGCACGCGGTCTGCATCTTGATTCCCATGCCGTTTCCTCGAGACTGCGCCTTGAGAGTTTCTTCGATTTCTTGTTAAATTATTGCAAAAAGAAATGCTAAAACAAAACTATGGAAACTTTTCACTATTTTCGCATCGGTTAAGCCTTGTGTTTAGCCGGAGGCCTTGCATCCTTTTAAGGAAAGGCTTTTCCTCATCCGCCGATTCGGGTGAATTCATTCATCCGGACTTTTGAACCGATAACCTCCTGCCTTTTTCTGTGAACGATTTTTTTGTTTTTTCTAACAAAACAACCTTATTATATACCATCCCTTTCGCACACAGAATCCCATTATATAACAAGATAGATTTAAGAGAATTCATTTATCAATTATTTTCTATGAAGAAGAATCCTTATTCGAAAAATCGTCCATGTTTTACATGGCGTAATCCCCTTTGCCGGGTACTTTCCGTATTGGCTTTGTGGGGAGGAAGTACAGAAGTTCTCGCGACGGATGTCATGACTGCCTCCGGTGTGGCAGAAGTGGCTTCCGTGCAGCAGCAAACGGTGAAAGTGGCGGGAGTGGTGACCGACCAGAACGGCGATCCGCTGATCGGGGTCAACGTGGTCGAGGTCGGTACGAACAACGGAGTCATTACCGATGCGGACGGACGTTTCACGCTCAGCGTGCGCCCGAATGCCCGATTGCAGGTTTCGTACATCGGATACCTGACGCAAACCGTGTCCGTCGGCGGACAGTCGGCATTGAGCATCACGCTGAAAGAAGACTCGAAAGCGCTGGACGAAGTCGTGGTGACCGCCTTCGGTATCAAACGCGAAGAAAAAGCGCTGGGTTATGCCGTGCAAAAGGTTTCGGGCGATAAGCTCTCGACGGTGAAAACGGTCGATCTGGGCACTTCGCTCACCGGTAAAGTGGCCGGTATGAATGTGAAGAACAGTACCGAATTTAACGTTGCTCCCACGCTCGAAATCCGTGGCGAAACCCCGCTCATCGTTGTCGACGGTGTGCCCTATGGCAATATCACGCTGCGCGACATTGCTTCGGACGATGTCGAATCGATAGACGTGCTGAAAGGCGCCACTGCTTCGGCATTGTATGGTGCCCGCGGAGGTTCGGGTGTCATCATGATTACCACGAAGAAAGGCAACAAGGAAGGACTGGACGTGACGGTCAACAGCAGCACCATGTTCAACGCCGGTTACCTCGCCTTGCCCGAAGCGCAACACAGTTACAGCTCCGGATCGGGCGGTAAGTACAATCGTTATGACGACGTCTGGGGCGACAGGCTCGATGTGGGACGCACAGCCGTACAGTACAACCCTTTCACTTACACTTGGGAAGAAGCTCCGCTGACTTCGAAGGGGAAGGACAACTTCAAGAATTTCCTTCGTCAGGGATTCAGCACCAACAACAACGTCAGCGTGGGATGGCGCGGCAAGAACGGCGGATTCCGCACTTCGCTCAACCATGTCTACAACCACGGTCAGTATCCCAATCAGAACATGCAGAAGATGATCTATAGCCTTTCGGGCAATTTGAAAACCGGCAACTTCTCGCTCGAGGGTGGCGCAACGTGGAACAAACGCTTCCATTCCAATGACCGGGGAACCGGATACGGGGGCGGAGGTTACATCTACAACATTCTCGTATGGACAGGATCGAACTACGATTTGCGCGATTATCGCGACTATTGGGTGAAAGGTTATGAAGGTGAACGGCAAAACTGGCTGTACGGCAGTTGGTACGACAATCCTTACTTCATGGCCAACGAAATTATCCGGGCCAATGATTACGACAAATTGAACACCTACGCTTACGGTAAGTACGACATTCTGCCTTGGCTGAATTTCTCTACCCGCATCGGGGTGGATTTCTTCGCGAGCCGCACCGAAGAACGGAATCCGATAGGAACCCGTGCGAACACTTCGGTGATTAAGCAACAGGGACGCTACGCTTCCACGAAAGAAACGGGATTCAGTTTGAACAGCGATTTCATCTTGGCGGCCAATCATTCCTTCGGCGACCTCTCGGTCGATGCGTTGGCAGGTAGCACCATTTATTATATGTACGAAGACCTGTTGATGGCCGAAACCACCAACGGGCTTACAGTCCCGGGCTATTATTCGCTGAAAGCCTCCAAAGGCCCCATCTCGGCCAAGGATACGTACGAAAGCAAACGCGTCAACTCACTCTACGGAAAACTGTCGTTGGCCTGGAAAAGTCTGGCCTATCTGGACATTACGGGACGTAACGACTGGTCGTCCACTTTGCCCTCGTCCACTCGCTCTTACTTCTATCCCTCCGTGTCGGGCAGTGTTATCATGTCGGAATTCATCAAGTTGCCCGCTCCTTTTACTTTCTGGAAGCTCAGAGGATCATGGACAGTGACCAAGACCGACTTGACTATTTTTGAAATACAACAGGCCTATACCGTGAATACCGGAGTCTGGAACGGACTGAACACCGCCACTTATCCCACCACATTGCGCGGTTCCGACCTGAAACCCGTGACCTCACGCACTTACGAAGTGGGTACGGCTTTCAATCTCTGGGAGAATCGTCTGCGCTTCGATGTGGCCTATTATAATAAGCTGGTATATAACCGCGTCACTTCTGCATCCGTGAGTGATGCCTCGGGATTCTCCACGAGTCTGATAAACTTCGGCGAAGACTTGGAACGTCGCGGAGTGGAAGTCACCTTGGGAGCCGATTTGATCAAATCCAAAGACTGGGAGTGGACGATGAATCTGAACTGGGCAATGGACCGTTATCGTTTTGCCTCCATAGACCCCGTGTATTCGGCCAAGAACTCATGGACACAAAAGGGCATGCGTTCGGACTTTATCTCCACCGACCAAAGCGGCGTTTCCAATGATTGGCAGCGGGATGCCAACGGCAACCTGATTTTGCAGAACGGATTGCCCGTGAGAAACACGTACGAAACCTTGGTGGGATACATCAATCCCGACTGGATTTGGGGCGTGAGCAGCGCGCTTCGCTATAAGAATTGGACGCTCAATTTGTCGGTCGACGGTCGCGTGGGCGGTTTGGCCTACAACAAGACCGAACAGGCACTCTGGAACACCGGTGCTCACCCCGACAGCGATACCCCCGAACGCTATGAAGAAGTAATGAACGGCAACATCACGTTTATAGCCCCCGGCGTGAAAGTCGTTTCGGGCGAAGTGAAATACGATGTGGACGGAACCGTGTTGAGCGACACCCGCCAGTTCGCTCCGAACGATGTGGCCGTGTCTTACCAAAGCTTCATCACCAAGTACCACAGTAACTCCTATTGGGGCGAACCGCATAATTACAAGAACACCACTTTCTTAAAGCTGCGCGAGCTGTCGCTTACCTATGACTTCCCCCAAGAAATATGCGAACGGGTGCGCTTGAAGGGAGCTTCGCTTTCGTTCATCGGGCAAAACCTGTTGATGTGGACTAAGGACTTCCGCTTTGCCGACCCGGATGTGCATGCCGATGACCTCAGCTCGCCCTCTCAACGCTTTTTGGGTTTCAATTTTAAGTTTAACTTCTGATAATTCACATAATCGATATGAAGAAACTATATCATAGCATCGTGGCGGTCTTGTTGACGGGAGGTCTCTGTCTGACTGCCTCATGCACGGACAAATTCGATGAATACAATACCGACCGGAACGCTACGACCAAGCCGACGGCGGCCATGTTGGCTACTCAAACGATATTGGACCTGACCCGTATCGGAGGCAATCAACTTTCACTGAAAGACAATATGCGCAACAAGCAAATCGCCTGGAGCGAGGCCGGCATATCGAGCGATCAGTACAACGACTTCGGGACAACCGGTTTTGGCGATTACCTCCTGATTACGAATTGTGACAAGATGGTGCTGGCTGCTGCCACTGCCACCGACGAGGTGAAGAATTCTTATCAGGGATTGGCCAAGTTTGCCAAAGCCTATCTGCTCTTCAACCTTTCGTTGCGGGTGGGCGACATCCCGTACAGTGACTCGAACTTTGGAGAGTCAGGCGGTCTCAAGCCGAAGTACGACACGCAAAAGGAGGTAATGCTGCAAGTGCTTGAGGACTTGGATGAGGCCAAAACCTTGTTTTCCAATGGAGCCGCGTTCACCGGCGATCCGATCTTCTCGGGCGATGTGGCGAAGTGGAAAAAGACCGTGGCAGCCATGCAGCTGAAAGTGCTCATCAACCTCTCCCTCAAGACGGCGGACACGGATCTGAACGTAAAAGCACGTTTTGCCGCCATTGCCGGTTCTTCGGATTTGATGAGCAGCAATGCCGATAACTTCCAGTTGGTCTATTCCGACCAGACCGGGCAGCAATACCCGTTGTACAGGAACAATCATGCGCCCTATGCCATGATTACCACAACGATGGTGGAACCCTTGAAGGCCTATGAAGACTATCGCCTTTTCTATTACGCCGCTCCTTCGACCTATCAGTTGGGCCTGGGCCTGACGGCGGACAGTTTCGATGCCTACCTCGGGATAGACCCTGCGGCTGCGGCCGATGTCAACAGGGCCTTAAACAGTGAAGGAAAGTATTGTGCGTTGAACGCACGTTATCTCAGTGCGGTAGGTGAGCCTCTTGCGCGTCTCAGCTACATGGAGCAAAACTTCATCTTGGCCGAAGCCGCGTTGCTCGGATGGATCGACTCAAGTAAAGCCGATGAATATTACAAGAAGGGCATTCGTGCCAGCATGGAGTTTGTGGCTGCCAATACGGCGGATAATAAGGAATATCACCACAACCGCAAAATTACTTCGGACTACATCGATACATACTTGAGCCAGGCTGCAATTCAGTTGAACGGCACTTTCGAGCACGACAGGGAGCTGGTGCTGTTGCAGAAGTATCTGGCTTTCTACTTGCAACATCCCAACGATGAAATGTTCTTCGACAACCGTCGGACGGGCTATCCCGTTCTTCCCGTCAATCCGGACACCAACATGAATGCTGATGTCAATGCCTTGCCCCTGAGGTGGAGATATTCGGAAAAAGAAGCGGTAACGAACAAGGATAATCTGAAGGAAGCCCTCGACCGCCAATATGGCGGTAGCGACGAGAACACGCAGACCATGTGGATTTTGAAGTAACTGCCGTATATGCGAAAGCGGCTGCTCCGAATCGGGGGCAGCCGCTTTTTTTGTGCGGGTTTATCGGCTTGGCGAGTGTGCGGGGGATACCCTCAACGCATCGCCATGTCTCATTTATTCAAAGCCTGAGCCACATCCACGGCGCAAGCGACGGTGCAGCCCACCATCGGGTTGTTGCCGATGCCCAAGAATCCCATCATCTCCACGTGAGCGGGTACGGATGAGGAACCGGCAAACTGAGCGTCGGAGTGCATGCGTCCCATGGTGTCGGTCATGCCGTACGAAGCCGGACCGGCGGCCATGTTGTCGGGGTGAAGCGTGCGTCCCGTACCGCCGCCCGAGGCCACCGAAAAGTAGGGCTTTCCGGCCAGCAGGCGTTCTTTCTTATACGTTCCGGCCACGGGATGCTGGAAGCGTGTGGGGTTGGTGGAATTGCCCGTGATGGAAACGTCCACGCCTTCTTTCCACATGATGGCTACGCCTTCGCGCACGTCGTCGGCGCCGTAGCACTTCACTTTGGCGCGGGGACCGTCCGAATAGGCCACCTCGCGAACCACTTTCAATTCGCCCGAATAATAATCGAACTCCGTCTGCACATAGGTGAAACCGTTGATGCGCGAAATGATTTGCGCCGCGTCTTTGCCCAGTCCGTTAAGGATGCAGCGAAGCGGCTCTTTACGCACTTTGTCGGCTTTGGCCGCAATCTTGATGGCGCCTTCGGCCGCTGCAAACGATTCGTGTCCGGCAAGGAAGGCAAAGCATTTGGTCTCTTCGCGCAGCAACATGGCGGCCAGATTGCCGTGTCCGATACCCACTTTACGGTCGTCGGCCACAGAACCCGGGATGCAGAACGCCTGCAAGCCCAGTCCGATGGCTTCGGCCGCTTCGGCCGCGTTCTTGCAACCTTTCTTCAGCGCGATGGCCGTACCCACGACATAAGCCCACTTTGCGTTTTCGAAGCAGATGGGTTGCGTTTCTTCACACGTTTTGTAAGGATCGATTCCGTGAGCCTCGCAGATGGCGTTCGCTTCTTCGATATCTTTGATGCCGTTAGCATTCAGCGTAGCGATGATCTGTTTGATGCGACGGTCTTGGCTTTCGAATTTTACTTCTCTAATCATAATGCTGTTCCTCCTTTTTTATTCGTGACGTGGGTCGATGTGTTTAACTGCTCCCTGTTCCGGGGTTACGCGTCCGTAAGTGCCCGTAACCTTTTTCAATGCCTCGTTGGCATCGGTTCCTTTTTTGATTTCGTCCATGAATTTGCCCATGTGTACGAATTCGTATCCGCAGATTTCATCGTTCTTGTCGAGGAAAACGGTCTTGATATAGCCTTCGGCCATTTCGAGATAGCGGGGGCCTTTGGCCAGCGTGCCGTAGAGCGTGCCCACTTGGCTGCGCAACCCCTTGCCCAAATCTTCCAGTCCGGCTCCGATAATGAGACCTCCTTCGGAGAAAGCCGATTGCGTCCGACCGTACACGATTTGCAGGAAGAGTTCGCGCATGGCCGTGTTGATGGCGTCGCAAACGAGGTCGGTGTTCAATGCTTCCAGAATGGTCTTTCCCGGAAGAATCTCCGCCGCCATGGCGGCGGAATGCGTCATGCCCGAACAGCCGATGGTTTCGATCAACGCCTCCTGAATGATGCCTTGCTTGACGTTCAGGGTCAGTTTGCAGGCTCCCTGCTGAGGGGCGCACCAGCCGACACCGTGTGTCAAACCTGAAATATCGACGATTTCCTTTGATTTTACCCATTTCCCTTCTTCGGGGATGGGCGCCGGTCCGTGATTCGGACCTTTCCGGACAACACACATGTGTTCCACTTCGTGTGAATAAGTCATAATGTAGCCTTTAATTAAAATAAATATGAAATAAAAATTACGTAGTCGTCTGTTCAGAATCGGCCGCAAAGGTAGCCTATTTCTGATTTATGTCAAACGCTTTCCCTCACTTTTTCGGCGGTTTGTCCGGCGCGCTTTTGCTGCAAATCGCACGTCTTTTCTCCGAAGCGGAGAACTGCTTCGGGTGCATGAAATCATTCGTTGGTCTGCACCCCGACGAAAGTTTCACTGCACCCGCTTTTTCGTTTGGGTGCAGGCAAACGAAAAAGAGAGTGCAGGTCAACGATTGACCTGATGCGGCCGAAAAACGTAAAACGTGCAGACGTGGGAGATAATCGTTGCGGGCGCGGATGAAAAGCTGTCTGCCCCGGACTCTTGTATCGACTTATTTCGTACTTTTGCGGCAGACTAACCATGCAACATAGAGCGGAACAACATGATCGAAGTATCGGACAAAGCCCTGCGACAGGCGGCGCAGGCAGGAATGGATGAGTTTATTCAGGTGTTTACGGACCGGTATCTGGAAGCGGTCGGCGGAAGTCTGACAGTCGAAACCATGCCCTTGCTCACAGGCGAACAACATTCGCTGTTGGCCTACCGCATTTTCAGGGACGAGTTGATGGAGGGCGGTTTCTGCCAACTCATTCAGAACGGTTACGGCAGTTACATCTTCGACAATCCCTTTGCCCGGGTGATGCGCCTGTGGGGGGCGGGAGAACTCTCCAAACTGATTTATGCGGCCAAGAAAATCTACGACGTTCATCGGGAAGACTTGGAGCGCGAACGAACGGACGAGGAGTTCATGGCCATGTACGAAGAGTATGAGGCTTTCGACCCGTTGGAGGAACAATTTCTCGACATGGAAGAAGACGTGACGGCTCTCGTGGCCACCTATGTCGACGAGCATCCGGAACTCTTCGCGAAAATCGTGGAATAAGAAGCATCTAATGTGACAATGACACTTTTTGGGGCGGATAGCAGGGGTATTTAAATAGTCTTCTAAGGACTTATCATGATGAAAAGGTAGTTCTATATTCTTGAAAGTCTCATTGAAGGGGGCTGTACCTATTCGTTATAGAATAGAGAAGTGCCGGTTTCTGCAAAACTGCCTTTCTTTTGTTCGTGTGTTTTGTTGAAGCAATGATAATTTTCATCATGGAAAAATAAATAATTGTCAGTTATGAACATGTCCTTTATTGGCTTTCCGTTGTAGTATAGTTCGTTCCATACCACGCGGAAGTGGTTTCCGCTGTCGTTCGCATAGCTGTTCTGCGAGCGTTGTCCCTGACAGCCTGTGAGTTGGAGCAAGAGGAAGAGGCTCCATTCGATGAG
>JBHAEN010000003.1:0-3738 GCA_041855645.1 Bacteroides sp.
AGCTCCATGTTGCTCATGTATTGCTTGCCCACATATTTGCTTTGCAGCGATGCTTCGAAACCCTTGTACCGGTAGCCGAAGCGGTTGTTCAGCATGAGGTCGGGCGAGAAGGCGATGCGCGTGTTGCGATGCTCGATGGCCACAGGATCGCTTTCTCCCCAGAAATAAAGTTGTTCGGTGAAATGTTTGATGCGGTTCCGGCTCAATGTCGCGTTGACATCCCAGCGGAATCCGCAGGGGAGATGCAGACCGGCCATGAATTCCGCTCCCATGCGATAGCTTTCGGGAACGTTGGCGGCCATGGCTTCGCCGATTTCATTCAGTTCTCCCGTCAGCACGAGTTGGTCTTTGTAATCCATGTAATAGAGGTTGATGCCTGCCGTAAAGCACGAGTTGGCGTAGGTATAGCCCAGCTCGTAGTCGAAAAGACGTTCGGCTTTGGGTGTCGCGTTGAGTTTTCCGTCGGTGTAGTTGTTGCGTGTCGGTTCTTTGTGTGCCACGCTGAATGAACCGTAGAGGCGGTTGTTCGGATTGATTTGCCAAAACAGTCCGGCTTTGGGGTTGAAGAAATCGAACTTCTCGTTGACGTTCAGTTTTTGCATGGCGTTGGTCAGGTCGTTCCAGTTTTCGTTGTTGCCGTCTATCTTATAGGTGATGTGGCGATATTGCAGGTCGGCATAGAGGCTCACGCCGTTTCCCGTGTCGAAGGTTCCTTTGAGATAGAGGTTGCCGTCGTTTTTCGCGGCGTTGTTCCGGTAGTATTCTTTTTCGGGAAAGTTTGTGCCGATGTAGTTTTGCAGCCAAAGCACCCGGCCGAAGTGATCGCCGTCGTAGCGGTTCAATCCTCCGCCCAGCGAGGCGTTCAAACGTCCGTCGTTATAGTCGATGGAGAAGATGCCGCCGCCGAATCCGTTGTCCATTGCTTTTTTGCGAACCAAATCGGTCTTCTTGACTTCCGTGCCATCGACGTTAAAAGTGGGCAATCCGTATTCTTTCAGTTTGCGTCCGCGTTTGTATTCTTGATAGTAGCCGTCGCCTTTCGTATAATGAAGTCCGGCATTCAGGTTCCATGCCGCATTGATCCGTCGGCTGAAAAGCAGCTGTCCGTTTGTCTGTATGTAGTTGTCCGTTTGGTCGTCGTAGAAGTGTATGCGGCCTCCTTCTTTGAGGAGTTTGTCGGCTTCGTCCATGTAGTCGTCGTAATCGATGTCGGGTTGATGGATAATGCCGGCTTTGTCTTCGACGTACATGTAGCCGCAAGGATTGAAACGACGGCCGAAGAGGGTCATGGCTTTTTTGCTCGCATAATTCCACGCATGATAGGTGCGTTCCTTGCCTCCGAAGAGAATCAGTTTCACGGAGGTGTCGCTGTCGTAATATCCTCCTTGCAGATAGTAGGAGCCGAGCCGTGCCGACGCGCGGTCGATGTATCCGTCGGTTCCGATGTTGGAGAGGCGCGCGTCGAATGTCCAGTGATGATTGAGCAGTCCTGTGCCGACTTTCACCGTTTCTTTATGGGTGCGAAACGAGCCGAACGATCCGCTGATTTCGGCATAAGGTTCGTATGAGATTTCGTTCGTCTGCATGTTGATGCTTGCGCCGAATGCGCCCGCGCCGTTGGTCGAGGTTCCGGCGCCGCGTTGCACTTGGATGTCTTTCACGGAGGAGGCGAAGTCGGGCATGTTAACCCAGAATACGCTGTGGCTTTCGGCGTCGTTCAAGGGGATTCCGTTGACGGTGATGTTGATTCGCGTGGCGTCCGTTCCGCGTATGCGGATGCCCGTGTATCCGATGCCTGCCCCGGCGTCGGAAGTCACCAATACGGAAGGCGTGGAGGAGAGCAGGAACGGAATGTCTTTGCCGAAATTCCGTTGTACGATTTCCGTTTTGCCGATATTGGTGAAGGCCACCGGAGTTTTCCCCGTGGCGCGTGTGGACACGACTTGCACTTCCTGAAGGTTGATCACTTTCAAACTGTCTTTCTCTGCGTCACCGTTGTGTGCGCAGACGGATGCACTCGCCCCGATGAGGGCGGCGGCCGTCGATAAAATTTTTTTCATGTGGTTAATAAGTTTGTTCTCTACACCGGCATTACCCGGATCAGATTCTATGGGTATGTTCTCAGCCCGTCATGTTAAGGCACCCCCAACTTGGTGAATCGCCGCAAAAGTAGACCATTTAACCGAATATAACAAATGAAAGTCTTCTTAATCTTTGTGAAGGTCGTATTTTTGTTCGGCCATGGCCGGGAATGTCTTCGAATCGATTTAAAATATTATGATTGTCTTTATGAATTCGCTTCAGCATGTGTCGACCACCGATTCGGTGGCGGTCAAAATGGAAAATGTCACCGACATCGCCAAGCAGGTATTGGTGGAGGGAGACGGGATTGACAAGATTGCGCAAATCACTCAAAGACTGATTGAATGGGGTGTTTCGATGGGCGGACGAATCATTGCCGCGTTGTTCATTTTCATCATCGGACGATTCTTGATTTCGCTTGTCAACAAGTTAGTGGCCAAACTCATGGCCAAGCGCGACATCGACATCAGTATCCAATCCTTCGTAAAGAGTTTGGTCAAGATCCTGTTGATGGTGCTTTTGGGCGTGGCCATCGTCAGCAAGCTGGGAATCGAAACGACATCGTTTGCCGCACTTCTGGCTTCGGCCGGTGTGGCCATCGGTATGGCCTTGTCGGGCAATCTTCAGAACTTTGCCGGAGGTCTTGTCGTGTTATTGTTCAAGCCCTATAAAGTGGGCGATGTCATTGAAGTCATCTCGCAGAACGTCATCGGCACGGTGAAGGAAATTCAGATTTTCCATACCATACTCACTACGGCCGACAACAAGGTTATTTTCATCCCCAACGCCATGACCAGCAGCGGCGTCGTGGTGAATTACAGCCATCAGACGATACGCCGTCTGGAGTGGATCGTGGGTGTGGAATACGGAGAGAAATACGAAAAAGTGAAAGAATCGATGGAAAACCTGATTGCCGCCGACGCCCGCATCCTGAGCGAACCCGCTTCTTTCGTGGGGCTTCATGAGTTGGCCGCCAGCAGTGTCAACGTAGTGGCAAGGGTATGGGTGAAAACCGAAGATTACTGGGACGTTTATTTCGACATCAATCGTAAAATCTACGAAAATTTCAACGCCGAGGGCATCAACTTCCCATTTCCGCAACTCACGATTCACCAAAGTTCGAACTGATTGCTTCGGATTTTCCGTATGTATTCCATTTTTTTGCAGAAAATCGACTTACGACAATCGGTTTGATCCGAAATAGATGACATTTCATTGTTTTTTCTGTCGACTTTGTGTGACAAATACATGATTTCACATCATTTTATATGTTTGCCACATGAAAATTCGATGATTTCACTTCATTTTATATGTTTGTCGCGTGACAATTCGATGATTTCATCTCATTTCTTATCTTTGTCATTTGGATAAAGGACGATTGTATATTGTTCTCCGTTTGATTTTTCCCCCTTCATGAAGCATTCCCTCATGAACCCTATTTTTTCGGAAGATATGCCGCAGATTTTCGAGCCGATATTCTCCGGTGAAACGCCGGAGCGATGAAACCCGGCTTTTTTTACTCGATACGATGGTTATTCGTCGAATTTGTATAAATTTGCCATAAACGTTTCTGCAATGAACATTTCGCAGTGCATAAAACGCTTGTCGGCGGCGATGATATTGAGCCTGTTTCTTTCGGTGGCGGAGGGATGGGCG
>JBHAEN010000004.1:0-6779 GCA_041855645.1 Bacteroides sp.
AACCGGACGTCTCACCGACACCTTTCGCCAACATGTTTCCGCCCGCGGTGGAAGAAAACAGTCTGGCCGTCGACGCCGCATGCAGCGGTAATCCCGGGCCGATGGAATACCGTGGCGTACACGTCGGCAGCAGGCAGGAAGTGTTCCACTTCGGCCCCATGAAGGGGACGAACAACATCGGCGAATTTCTCGCGCTGGTACACGGACTGGCTCTGCTGAAGCAGAAAGGATTCGACATGCCCATTTACAGCGACAGCGTGAACGCCATCAAATGGGTAAAACAAAAGAAGTGCAAGACGAAACTGCCTCGCACTCCTGAAACCGAAGAGCTCTTCCTCATTATCGAACGTGCCGAGAAATGGCTGCGCGAAAACACCTATACCACCCGAATATTGAAATGGGAAACCCACGCGTGGGGAGAAATTCCCGCTGATTTCGGAAGAAAATGATTCACGCCCCTTCCCTGCACGGCCGATTATCCTAAATCGTAAAGAACCGTGGAAAGATAGCGTTCGCCCGTATCGGGCAGGACGACGACAATGGTTTTCCCTTTATTTTCCGGGCGCTTGGCCAGTTGTGTGGCCGCATGCAACGCCGCTCCCGAGGAGATGCCCACCAGCAGACCTTCGTGCCGGGCCAGTTTGCGACTTGCGAGCATGGCACTGTCGCCGGACACCTGTATCACCTCGTCGACTACGGCAGAATGATAATTCTTCGGGATAAAACCCGCACCGATGCCCTGAATTTTATGCGGCCCCGGCTTTCCGCCCGACAGCACGGGAGAGTCTTCGGGTTCTACCGCCACGACACGCACCTCCGGGCGGTGAGACTTCAGGGCGGCTCCCGCACCGCTTATCGTACCGCCCGTTCCCACGCCGGCCACGAGGAAATCGACATGCCCGCCCGTGTCGCGCCAGATTTCTTCGCCCGTGGTGCGCCGATGCACGGCCGGATTGGCCGGATTTTCAAACTGATGCAACATGACACTGCCTTCCGTGGCGTCTCTCAGCGCCTCGGCACGGGCTATGGCTCCTTTCATCCCCTCGGCTCCCGGCGTGAGCACCAGTTCGGCACCAAGGGCTTTCAACAGGTTGCGGCGTTCCACGCTCATCGTCTCGGGCATCGTCAGCACCAGTCTATATCCTTTGGAGGCGGCCACAAAAGCCAGTCCTATGCCGGTGTTGCCGCTGGTCGGCTCGATAATCGTCGTGCCGGGTTTCAGCCTGCCCTGAGCTTCGGCATCTTCGATCATGGCCAGCGCAATGCGGTCTTTCACGCTGCCCGCGGGGTTGAAATACTCCACTTTGGCCACTATGCGCGCTTGCAGGCCTTCGGCGGCATTGTAGTTCGACAGCTCCAACAGGGGAGTGTTTCCCACCAAATCCGTTAATCTTTTCGCTACTTTTTCCATATTTGTTCTTTGTTTAGTTGTCCGGCAAAAATAACGGTCTTTTTATGAAAATGAGTCGATTAGACCGTTTTTTTTCGATGGGACGGCACTTGGGAAATTGTCGCATGCCCCCCGATGCGGGCCTTCGGCTCACCGCGTTCAGAGAAACCGGCGCTTCGCCCTCCCCGCTCCGAAAACTTTCGCTATCTTTGCCTCGGAAAATCCGTTCATACGCATCGCATCATGAAGAAGAAAACAGTAAATAACTCGTACAAAACAAGCATTCATTCAGGCTGATTGCCTGCATGAAGATGCCTTCATATAGGGTGAAAGGCTGCAAATCCTGCGGGATTTTGCAGCCTTTTTTGTTGAAAAAACGGATGATTTTCGGTTAAACGGCACCAATGGCGTTTTAGAAAAAACGAGGGAGACGTTTTTGCAAAAACGCCGCCTTTTTTTGTTAAAAACGAATTTTCGGACGACGCAAACGAAGTTCGTATTTTTTACCTCACCAAAGAAGCCTCATCCTTCCACAATGGTTTCGGAGACAAACAATTCGGACAAAACATAGGGAAATAAATCCGACGGACATGAAACCGGCAACAAGGAACGGCCACTCATGGCGATGACGAACCCGATGACAGCGCGACGCTTTAAATAAAAGAAAAACCGCACCCTGCGTCCGGTCACGAACGAGGGTGCGGTTCTGTCAAAAAGTAGCCTCGAGGGGAATCGAACCCCTATCTAAAGTTTAGGAAACTTCTATTCTATCCGTTGAACTACAAGGCCGGGCTTACAATTTGTCAATTTTAGAACAATCTTTATTTGGAGATTGGTTTCTAAATTCATAGCTTTGCGCCGTTCGTACGAACAAGCGCGTACAACACAATGTCGATTGGGTTGCAAAGATAGCGGTTTCTGCCGATTTACCAAGAAGAAAAGTATCCTTCAACTTCAGTTTCGGATTATCTTCATTGTCAAAAGGCAATAAAACCGCTTTTGTTTTTGATAATTCATTTGACTTTACGACCTTTGATTCCTGATTTGAAAAAGAAATCATTTAAATTTAATCATAGTAAGTGAAATTATGGCAGACGAAATGATGGTAAAAGAATTGGATGAAGTGGTAGTACGCTTCTCCGGCGATTCCGGCGACGGCATGCAGCTGGCCGGTAACATCTTCTCGAACGTGTCGGCTACGGTGGGCAATGACATCTGTACATTCCCCGATTATCCGGCGGACATCCGCGCCCCGCAGGGCTCTCTCACCGGTGTTTCAGGTTTTCAAATTCATGTCGGGGCCGGTCGGGTGTACACTCCCGGCGACCGTTGCCACGTGCTGGTGGCGATGAATCCGGCGGCACTGAAAACACAAATTCAATTCTGTAAACCTCAAGGATTGGTCATCACCGATTCCGACTCGTTTGCGAAAAGAGATTTGGAAAAAGCGAAGTTCGAAACCGAAAATCCATTCGAAGAACTCCGAATCAAGCAAGAAGTGCTCGAAGTGCCCATCTCTTCCATGTGTAAGGAAGCACTGAAAGATTCGGGATTGGACAACAAGTCGATATTGCGCAGCAAGAACATGTTCGCGCTCGGACTCGTCTGCTGGCTTTTCAATCGCGACCTGAGCATCGCCGAAAAGATGCTCCGCGAAAAATTTGCCAAAAAACCCGAAATTGCGGAAGCCAACGTTCGGGTGCTCCACGCGGGCTACAACTACGGCGCCAATACGCACGCCTCGACCTCGACGACCTACCGCATCGAGAGCAAAGCCCCCAAAGCCAAAGGACTCTATACGGACATCAACGGCAATAAAGCCACCGCCTACGGATTGATGGCCGCCGCCGAAAAAGCAGGCATGCAACTTTATCTGGGTTCTTATCCCATCACGCCCGCCACGGACATTCTCCACGAACTGGCCAAACACAAGTCGCTCGGCGTAAAGACCGTGCAATGCGAAGACGAAATAGCCGGATGCGCTTCGGCCGTGGGAGCTTCTTTTGCCGGAGCCATGGCCGTAACGACCACTTCAGGACCGGGAGTCTGCCTCAAGAGCGAAGCCATGAACCTCGCCGTGATAGCCGAACTTCCGCTCGTGATTGTCAACGTGCAACGCGGCGGCCCCTCGACGGGCCTGCCCACCAAATCGGAACAAACCGACCTGATGCAGGCACTCTACGGACGCAATGGCGAAAGCCCGATGCCCGTCATCGCCGCCATCTCGCCCACCGATTGTTTCGACGCAGCCTACACGGCTTGCAAAATCGCCCTGGAACACATGACCCCCGTCGTATTGCTGACCGATGCTTTTGTGGCCAATGGATCGGCCGCGTGGAAACTGCCCGATCTTGCCGATTATCCCGCCATCCGTCCGCCTTATGTCAATCCGGAAATGGCGGCGACGTGGACGCCCTACCTGCGCAATGAGGAAACAGGCGCACGCTATTGGGCCGTACCCGGCACGGAAGGCTTCATGCACCGCATCGGCGGACTGGAAAAGAGCAACGAAACAGGAGTCATCTCCACCGATCCGGAAAACCACCAGAAAATGACGTTGCTGCGCCAGGCCAAAGTCGACAAGATTGCCCATTACATCCCCGAACAGGAAGTCCTCGGCGATGCCGACGACGCCGAACTGCTCATTGTCGGCTGGGGAGGAACCTACGGACACCTGCGTCTGGCCATGGACTACATGCGCTCGAAAGGACGCAAGGTGGCATTGGCACACTTCCGCCACATCAACCCCCTGCCGCGCAACACCGAAACGCTGCTGCGTCGCTACAAAAAGATTGTGGTGGCCGAACAGAACATGGGTCAGTTTGCCGGATATCTGCGCATGAAACTACCCGGACTGAACATCAGCCAGTACAACCAAGTGAAAGGACAACCTTTCGTGACGAGAGAATTGATCGATGCATTCACTAAATTATTGGAGGAATAAGAGATGAGCGAAAAGACATACACCATGCAAGATTACAAAATCGGTCAGCCCCGTTGGTGTCCGGGTTGCGGCGACCACGCTTTCCTGAACTCGCTGCACAAGGCCATGGCCGAAATCGGTGTCGCCCCGCACAATATCGCGGTGATCTCCGGCATTGGCTGTTCTTCCCGCCTGCCTTACTACGTCAACACCTACGGTTTTCACACCATTCACGGACGTGCGGCAGCCGTGGCCACCGGCGTGAAGGTGGCCAATCCCGAACTGACCGTTTGGCAGGTATCCGGCGACGGCGACGGACTGGCCATCGGCGGCAATCACTTCATCCACGCCGTGCGCCGCAATGTCGATTTGAATATCCTACTGCTGAACAACCGTATCTACGGACTCACCAAAGGGCAGTACTCGCCCACATCGGCACGCGGATTCGTATGTAAAACATCGCCCTACGGCACGGTGGAAGATCCTTTCCGTCCGGCAGAACTGACTTTTGGCGCGCGCGGCCGTTTCTTTGCCCGCTGCATCGCCGTGGACGGAGGCCCTTCGGTCGAAGTGCTCAAAGCGGCGGCCAAGCACAAGGGAACATCGGTTGTGGAGATCTTGCAAAATTGCGTCATTTTCAACGACGGCACGCACGAAAGCGTGGCAACCAAAGAAAATCGAAGCAAAAACGCCATCTATCTGGAACATGGCAAACCGATGCTGTTCGGTGAGAACAAAGAATTCGGATTGATGCAGCAAGGCTTTGGCCTCAAAGTGGTGAAACTCGGCGAAAACGGCATCACGGAGAAAGACATTCTCGTGCACGACGCTCATTGCGAGGACAATACCGTACAGTTGAAGCTCGCCCTCATGGAAGGTCCGGATTTCCCCATCGCCCTCGGTGTGATTCGCGATGTCGAAGCTCCGACTTACGACGAAGCGCTTTGCGCACAGATCGAAGAGGTGAAAGGCAAGAAGAAATATCACAGCTTCCGGGAATTGCTGCTGACCAACGATACGTGGGAGGTGAAATAATCATTCCCCGAAGAACTGGTAATCCATATTAAAAAAATCGTCCTGCTCCGAAAGTTCATCGGAGCGGGACGATTTTAGTTTAAAAACGGCGAACTACGGCAAGAATCTATCTATCATCTTGTCAAAAAGAATCTTAATATCAAACAAAGAGCCAATTCTTAAACGCCATAGCAGCCCACAGTGCCCGGATAAAGGATAAATTCCATTGACTACAAAAATAATATGAGGCAAGAAAGAAAGTGGAAAGTGTATTGTATTTCATCAATTCACCTCCAACTAAAAAATCCAATCATTAAGCGCATGATAAGTGAGCAGACCCGCAACAAGAAGAGTATAGACCTCATCAAATTTCTCTTTCTTCTCTTGAGGAACAAGCTCTGCGAAACCTCCTCTCAAAACACATAAAATCAGAACGAGAGCAAACACGATGTCCCGATGGTCTTGTATAAGGCCGGCAAGGGCACCCAGTCCCATAATAAAGAATTGGTGTCTATAAGCAAATCTGCAAAGTTTTTCCGGTATCGACTCTTTCCTCTCAATATCCGGATGGTGTAGATTGGTTTTCATAGATAGCATTTAAACGACTAATAATAAAACTATTGACTTCCGAGAAAAGTTCACTCACTCCCGCTCCAGATCATGCGGTTCACGGAAACGTTTTGCTCATTGAGCACTTTTTCTTCCCCTCACCGAAGCGACAAGGCACAAATCGTGCACAAATTTATTCATTGGTCTGCCCCCCCAACGAAAAAGCGGGTGTAGCCCGACGGTTAAACGAATGCAGGCGAAAGAGATAAAGAGTGAAGGAGAGGCGAAAGGGCGGAAGATAAAGCAGTTCTTGAAGAGTCGTATCGGAGAATTCAGCAATCTTTACAGCCGACGATACGTTTCATCGAAAGGAATGCGGAATCGATCGCCCAAACGCCTTCGGGCAGGCGGATGCCGCAGGAGACAACCATGTTGATTTGCGCCGCGCGGGGAAGGCGGAGAAGGCGTTTAACCCGCAAGCTGTCGAACCCTTCCATCGGACAAGTGTCATAACCCGCTTCGGCCATGGCAAGCATGAACGTTTGCGCGGCCAGCCCGCAGCTTTTGTGCAAGACAACCCGCATGTCGGCTTCCGACATCTGCCGCATCATCGGCCGGAAAAGTCCGACGCCAAACGCCAACACCTTGCGGAATGCTCCTGCCAGCCCGCAGCAACGGGCATAGAAAAGAGGTATCAGTTTATTGTAATAGACCTCCCATTGTTTGGTTCGCTTTTCCCACTTCTCCACCGGGCTGTTGCGTTTCACATTTTCGCGCTCAAAAGCGAGAACAGCCTGTGCACGACGACGCACAAGATCGGGGCGCACGACAAACACGACCATTTGTTGCGCCGTCGTGGCCGATTTTTGGTTCAGACAAGCCGTGGCCAAGGCTTTCAGCAAT
>JBHAEN010000005.1:0-13508 GCA_041855645.1 Bacteroides sp.
GCCAACGAAGCGACCCGACGCGCACCATATATATTAAGGTGTGTGTTGTCTTCGCGTCCTTGCGGGAAAGCCGGCACGCGACCGGGAGGAACGAACATGAAGAGTTCTTTGGACGCCTCAGGCCCGAGTCCCTGCACCAAATCGTGCGTAAGCCGGTTCATGTCGATGAAAGGCACGCCCTGTTCTTCGGCCACTTGGCGGGGTACCTCCCGATAGGCTCCGTGCGTATCGTAAAGAGTGTCGCCTTCGTCGGCCGGGGGTTGCTCGCCGGGAGCATGGCGCGCGTCGCGACTGACGACCGGATCGGACGGACGACGGAAGTTGCGGCGGACGATGGAATTCATCAGCACGGGAATGCCGCCCTTTGCACGCGTCTCGGTCACGAAACGGCGGAGGTTGGCGTCGAACGTGGTTCCCGGTTCGGTGTGTCGTGCCGTATCGGCCTTCTCGTCGTTATGTCCGAACTGGATGAACACGTAGTCGCCCGGTTTCACCCGCGAAACGACTCGTTCCCACCGTCCTTCGTCGATGAAACTCTTCGAGCTTCGTCCGTTGACGGCGTGGTTCTCTATCCGCACTTCGGGCGAGAGAAAGCCGGGGAGCATCATCCCCCACCCCCGTTCGGGATTTCCTCCCTCCGTGTTTTTATCGGCCATCGTGGAGTCGCCGATCAGGAAAATCGCAGGTGCCCGACGTTCCGCCGTGCGGAAGGAAGCGCAGAGCAGGAAGCAGAGCAGGAGTCCCGCCCACCGATTCGTTTTCATAGGCCGACGGGGTTGTTTTTCAGTCGTTCGTACTCCAGACTTGCCATGATGAAAGGTCCCACGGCTTTCGCGTCGTTGGGGCGGATGCGCTCGTTGATGTAATAGTCGTAGTCGCCCGAGCGGTAGACCTTGCCGCCCAGCCCGGCCACTTCGCATACCTTCGTGATGGTGACCAGGCCGTCGGGGCCGACCTCGATGAAGTTCCGCAGAATGCCTTCGTATCCTTTGAGGGCGACCTCCCGATAGGAGGCGTCGATGTATCCTTTGCGGACGGCTTTGAAAAGCGAATAGACGAACATGGCGGAGCATGAGGCCTCGAGATAGTTGCCTTTGTCGCCGCTACGGTCGAGCACCTGATACCAAACGCCCGCGGCCGGGTCTTGCAGACGTTTCACCTGAAAGGCCACGTTGTTGAGAATGTCGAGAATCGAATCTCTTCCCGCCTCGTGTTTCGGAATAAAGTCGAGGACATCGACCAGTGCCATGGCATACCATCCCAAGGCACGCCCCCAGCAATGTTTAGATTGGCCCGTTGCGGGATCGGCCCAACGCTCCTTGCGGCTCACGTCGCAACCGTGGCGGTACAGTCCGTTGGCCGCGTCGTAAGTATGCCGGGCCACGGTGACAAACTGGTTGATGATGTCGGAATAATCGGCCGGGCGGTTATTGCGAAACGCGTATTCGGCATAGAAGGGCGCCCCCATGTAAAGGCCGTCGAGCCACATCTGATGCGGATAAATCAGTTTGTGCCAAAAGCCGCCGTCCTCGTTGCGAGGCTGTACTTCAAACTGCCGGTAGAGCAGGTCGAGGGCTTTTTTGTATTTCTCGTTCTTGGTCTGCTCGTAGATTCGGAAGAATATCTTGCCGGAGTTGATGCGGTCCAGACTCAGTTCCGAAGGCCGGTAAGTCTTGATGCTGCCGTCTTCGTTGACCATCGTATCGGCGTAGGCAATGGCGTAGTCGCGTATCCGGGTGTCGCCGTAAGCATCGTACACATCGAGCATCGCGCCCAGTTCCAGTCCGTGACAGTAGTCCCATTTCAGTTTCGTCTGAAAGTCGAGTTGCCACGACTCGGGGTTGCGAATCATTTCCGAGGCGGTCATCCGCACCGACCACGGCAGGTTCGAGTCGACCGTTTGTCCCCTTGCGACGAGGCTCGCCAGCATCATCGCTCCCGCAAGCCGGAATGTAGAGAAGAATTTTCTTTTCATGGTTCGTTATGATGGATTAAATGAATGTTCGCCGTTCGCGCTTTTTTTCATGCTACGAAAGTAGTGCTTTTCCCGTAAACGACGGGGTATATTTTAATCAATCAGGTGGAGTATTTGTTTTTCGTGTGCGAGAACAACCCTTTTTGTGTGCGATAACGCAGAAATCATCCATTTTTGTTTCGGACGGCAAGAATTTCCCGTTCATGTTTTGGAGCGGAAAGGAAAAGATGGTATTTTTGAGGCGTTTTAACAGAAAAAGGGCACGAAAAACAACTCAACCGCCCGTATCTATCCACCTAAAATCATAGAAAAAAAGAAATTTTATGGAATCAGTATTCAAGTACATCATCGGCTTAGGAGCCGCAGTCATGATGCCGATCATCTTCACCGTTTTGGGCATTTGCATCGGGATTAAACTTCCCCGGGCGTTGAAAAGCGGACTTCTGGTAGGCGTAGGTTTCGTGGGCCTGTCCGTCGTGACGGCGTTGCTGACAAGCAGCCTCACGCCCGCACTGAGCAAGATGGTGGAACTCTACGGCTTGAAACTGGGCATCTTCGACATGGGTTGGCCTTCGGCTGCCGCCGTGGCCTACAACACCACCGTCGGTGCGCTCATCATTCCCGTCTGTCTGGG
Organism: Bacteroides sp.; assembly: GCA_041855645.1. Classification (GTDB taxonomy): domain Bacteria; phylum Bacteroidota; class Bacteroidia; order Bacteroidales; family Bacteroidaceae; genus Bacteroides. Next base: position 2,610 of record JBHAEN010000005.1, read on the forward strand.
GGTGAACCTGCTGATGTTGCTGACGAAAACAACCCGCACGGTGAACATCGACCTGTGGAACTATTGGCACTTCGCCTTCATCGGCGCCATCGTTTATTTCGCTTCCGACAGCCTGCTGTGGGGTTTCTTCGCCGCCATCATCTGCTACATCATCACGCTGGTCATGGCCGACCTCACGGCTCCCGCTTTTCAGAAGTTCTACGACAAGATGGAAGGCATCTCGATTCCGCAACCGTTCTGTCAGGGCTTCGTGCCGTTTGCGGTGGTGCTCAACCGATGGCTCGACAAGATTCCGGGCTTTGACAAGCTGAACATCGACTCCGAAGGCATGAAACAGAAGTTCGGACTGATGGGCGAACCGCTTTTCCTGGGCGTCGTCATCGGATGCGGAATCGGCATACTCGGCTGCGAAACGGACAAGCTCGCGGACAACATTCCCGCCATCCTCGCCCTGGGCATCAAGATGGGAGCCGTGATGGAGCTTATCCCCCGCATCACGAGCCTCTTCATCGAGGGACTGAAGCCCATTGCCGACGCCACCCGCGAACTCATCGCGCGCAAGTATAAGAATGCTTCGGGACTGAACATCGGCATGAGTCCGGCTCTGGTCATCGGGCATCCCACGACGCTCGTGGTGTCGCTGCTGCTCACTCCCGTGGCCATCTTCCTTGCCGTCGTCCTGCCCGGCAACCAGTTCCTGCCTCTGGCGTCGCTGGCCGGCATGTTCTACCTCTTCCCCATGATTTTGCCCATCACGAAGGGCAACGTGGTGAAATCGTTCATCATCGGGCTGGTGGCCCTTGTGGCGGGACTCTATTTCGTGACCGAACTGGCCGGATTCTTCACGGCCGCCGCCCACGACGTGTATGCCGCCACGGCGGATCCGACGGTGAACATTCCCGCGGGATTTCAGGGCGGTGCGCTCGACTTCGCCGCAAGCCTGTTCTGCTGGGCCATTTTCCACCTCACCCACAGCGTGAAAATAGCGGGCCCCGCCATTCTCATCGCAATCGCCCTGGGCATGGCCGTCTACAACCGAATCCGCATCAGCAAGGCCGAAGCGGCGGCAGCCCGGGACAACTCCCTTTAAAAAAAGAAACGATTCATTTTCCATAAAAACGTAACAAGACATGAAAAGACTAACAATGGCAGCCTTGCTGCTCGGCGCAACCGCCGCATCGACTTTCGCACAAGTGAACTACCGCATGCAAGTGGCTTGTCATCCGCAAGACGTGAAAACATACGACACCGACCGGCTCCGCAGCAGTTTCCTCATGGAAAAGGTGATGGCTCCGGACGAAATCAACCTCACTTATTCCATGTACGACCGACTCATCTTCGGAGGAGCAATGCCCGTCGGCAAGGAACTGACGCTCGACACCATCGACCCTCTGAAAGCACCCTACTTCCTTTTCTCGCGCGAATTGGGCGTCATCAACGTGGGCGGCGAGGGTGTCGTGACCGTGGACGGCACGGAATACACGCTCAACTTCAAGGAAGCCCTCTACGTGGGACGCGGCAAGCAGAAAGTGAGCTTCAGAAGCAAACATGCCGACCGACCCGCGAAGTTCTACCTGAACTCGGCCACCGCACACAAGGAATACAAGACGCAACTCATCACGCTCGACGGACGCAAAGGCTCGCTGAAGGCCAACCGGATTTCGGCCGGCAAGATGGAAGAGAGCAATGACCGCGTAATCAACCAGCTGATTGTCAAAAACGTGTTGCAGGAAGGTCCCTGCCAGCTGCAAATGGGACTGACGGAGCTGAAACCGGGAAGCGTGTGGAACACCATGCCCGCACACACCCACACCCGCCGGGTGGAGGCCTACTTCTACTTCAACGTGCCCGAAGGAAACGCCATCTGCCACCTGATGGGCGAACCGAAAGAGCAACGCCTCGTGTGGATGCAGAACGAACAGGCCATCATGGCTCCCGAATGGTCCATCCACTCGGCTGCGGGAACGAGCAACTACATGTTCATCTGGGGAATGGCCGGCGAGAATCTCGACTACGGCGACATGGACAAAATCAAGTACACGGAGATGAGATAACTAAAAAATCCATCTTTTTGACCAATAAATACCCGCGAAAACGACGGGAAAAACCGTCCTTTGCCGACAACAACAATTAAATCCGATTTCATGAATACATTGCAAAAGACAACAGAAAAGATGACGAATTACAGGTGGACCATTTGCGCCATGCTGTTTTTTGCCACGACGGTAAACTACCTCGACAGGCAGGTACTGTCACTGACATGGAAAGATTTCATTGCACCGGAGTTCCACTGGACGGATAATGACTACGGCACCATCACTTCGCTCTTCTCCATCATCTACGCCGTGAGCATGCTCTTTGCCGGACGGTTCATCGACTGGATGGGAACGAAGAAGGGATTTCTGTGGGCCATCGGCGTATGGTCGGCCGGCGCATGCCTGCATGCCGTCTGCGGCTATGCCACGGAACTGGTCGTGGGTGTGGAAAGCTCGGCGGCGCTCATCGCCGTGGAATCGGGGTCGGCATTGGCACTCACCATCGCCACGGTCAGCGTATATTTCTTCATAGCCGCCCGTTTCGTGCTCGCGCTCGGCGAGGCGGGCAACTTCCCGGCAGCCATCAAAGTGACGGCCGAATATTTTCCGAAGAAAGACCGCGCCTATGCCACCAGCATTTTCAACGCCGGGGCCACCATCGGAGCACTGGCGGCTCCGGTCACCATTCCCCCGCTCGCCAAGTATTTTCAAGGCCTCGGCATCGGCAACGGCTGGGAGATGGCTTTCATCGTGATCGGCGCATTGGGCTTCGTATGGATGGGCATGTGGGTGTTCATGTACTCCGAACCGGGCAAGAACAAACGCGTGAACAAAGCCGAACTGGACTACATCGAACAAGACAAGCACGAGGAAACCGCCTCGCCCCGGCAGGAAGAAAAGAAAATGAGCTTCCTGCAATGTTTCGGCTACCGCCAGACGTGGGCTTTCGCCTTCGGCAAATTCATGACGGACGGCGTGTGGTGGTTCTTCCTCTTCTGGACGCCCGCCTACGTGAGCGACGTGTATGGTTTTTCTTCCGACAGTTCGACGGCCATGACCCTCATCTTCGTGCTCTACGCCATCACCATGCTTTCCATCTACGGCGGTAAGCTCCCCACCATCATCATGCGCAAAACCGGACTGGATCCTTACGCAGCCCGCATGAGAGCCATGCTGATTTTCGCTTTCTTCCCGCTGCTGGCCCTGTTTGCCCAACCGCTGGGGAACAAGGAGGTGTTCGGCGAATACGCCTATTGGTATCCCGTCATCATCATCGGCATCGCGGGAGCGGCACACCAGTCGTGGTCGGCCAACATCTTCTCCACCGTGAGCGACATGTTCCCCAAAACCGCCATCGCCACGGTCACGGGCATAGGCGGCATGGCGGGAGGCATCGGCTCTTTCCTCATCAACAAGGGATCGGGGATGCTCTTCACGCACGCCGACACCACGCAAATGACCTTCATGGGATTTCAGGGCAAGCCCGCGGGCTATTTCATCATCTTCTGCATCTGCGCCGTGTCTTACCTCATCGGCTGGATCGTGATGAAGGCTCTGGTTCCGAAATACAAACCGATCATACCGGAGTAAGGCGGACGAAGCCTCCGGCCTCATCCTTCCGCGAACGCGGATTGTGCAAGCAACGGGTTGCCCACGGCCCCGAGACCGCCGCGCAATCCGCGTTCGCTTTTTCACCGGCAAGCCGCCGGACAACCGGCAACATCGTCCGCCCGAAAGACACGGTTCTTGCTTTTTTATTCCTTACTTTGCACTCCGAGAAAAAAACGATGAAAGATGAAATTCGTTATCGACGATAAAATTCCCCACATACGCGAAGCCGCCGGCTTGCTGGCGGACGAGGTGGTCTATGCCTCCGGCGCGCAGTTCACGCCGGACTTGGTGCGCGATGCCGACGCCCTGATTGTGCGCACCCGCACCCGTTGCCATCGCGCGTTGCTCGAAGGAAGCCGGGTAAGGTTCATCGCCACGGCGACGATTGGCTTCGACCACATCGACACGGACTTCTGCCGGCAAGCGGGCATCCGCTGGGAAAACGCCCCGGGCTGCAATGCGGCTTCGGTGGAACAATACGTGCAATCGGCCCTGTGGCAATGGAGCATCGGACGCGGAACAAGACTCAAGGGGCTGACCATCGGCATCGTCGGTGTGGGCCATGTGGGAAGCCGGATTGCCCGGATGGCACGGGAAGAGGGAATGCACGTCTTGCTCAACGACCCGCCGCGAGCCGCCGCCGAGGGAAGCGACGCCTTCGTCGGACTGGGCGAACTGGCCGAGAAATGCGACATCATCAGCTTTCACGTGCCCTTGCAGCGGGAAGGCGGGAACCGGACTTTCCATCTGGCCGACGAGGACTTTTTCCGTTCTCTTCGCCGCAATCCGCTGATCATCAACACCTCGCGCGGAGAAGTAATCGACACCCGCGCCCTGTCGGACGCTCTGACCGACCGACGGATAGCCGATGCCGTGATTGACGTGTGGGAACATGAACCCGACATCGACCGCACGCTGCTGAAGAACGCATACATCGGCACGCCGCACATTGCCGGCTACTCGGCCGACGGGAAGGCCAACGCCACGCGCATGGCTCTCGACGCCGTTTGCCGTTTCTTCCGCCTCTCGCCCGCATATCGCATCGCCCCCCCTCCGCCGCCTCAACCTCTCATCGAAGCCCGCAGCCGTGAAGAAGCCTTGCTCCGCATATACAATCCGATGAACGACAGCCTCGTGCTGAAAGCCCATCCCGAACGGTTCGAACAGCTGAGGGGCAACTATCCGCTGCGTCGCGAAGCGGGAGCCTACGACATACGCATCCTCACCCCCTGAAAAGGACGCCACGCGTCGGCGTTTTGTAAAATCCTTTCAACAACCCGACCGATGCCGGTTCCGGAACCGGACAGTTTTCCGACCCTCTCCAAAGCAGCTTGGGGAGGGCTTTTCCGAAATGCACGCATCTGACGTCTGAAATGCGTGCACTTGACGTCTGAAATGCACGTGTTTCAGAGATGAAATGCACGTGTTTCAGACGTCAAGTGCGCAGGGTTAAGAAACGGGGGTAATTCGTGTCAAGAAATCGGAATGCTTCACACCTTCCGTCTTCGCAGCACGACGGCCGAACGTGCGGGGATGTAGAGCTTCATCCATTCTTTCTTTTCTTTGCGATACAAGGGATCGGCCATGGTGAAATGAACCACGGTGTCGTCGGCCAGTCCGTTGCCTCCGAAAGCCTTGTCGTCCGTGTTCAGCACCACCTCGTATGTCCCTTTAGGCACGAGAAAACCGTAATCGGCAAACGACTGCTTCGGGTTGAAATTGAACACGAACACCAGTTCGCCGCGCCCATAGGCCAGCACCTGATCGCCGTCGTGATGCCACACCTCCCGAACGGGGGTCGAAATCAATCCTTTTTCGCTCTTGATGACTCGCAGCATCGCCGTGTCGAAATCGCCCAGATAGTGGTAGGCCAACCGTTCGTTGTCCACCAGATTCCACTGCCTCCGGGCATACCGGTGCGACCATCGGTTGCCCTCGCGCGGGAAATCAATCCATTCGGGGTGTCCGAATTCATTGCCCATGAAGTTCAGGTATCCCCCGTTCATGGTTCCGGCCGTGAGCAGGCGTATCATCTTGTGCAAGGCCATGCCGCGATGCACGGCGTAGTTTTCGTCTCCCTTCTGCATGTGCCAGTACATGTCGGCGTCGATCAGACGGAAGATGATGGTCTTGTCGCCCACCAGAGCCTGATCGTGACTCTCTGCATACGATATGGTTTTTTCGTCTTTCCTTCGGTTGGTCACCTCCCAGAACATGGCGGCCGGCTTCCAGTCTTCGTCTATTTTTTCCTTGATGGTCTTGATCCAATAGTCCGGAATGTTCATCGCCATACGGTAGTCGAAGCCGTATCCGCCGTCTTCGATACCGACTGCCAGGCCCGGCATCCCCGAAACTTCCTCCGCAATGGTAATGGCATGAGGATTGACTTCGTGGATAAGCTCGTTGGCCAAAGTGAGGTAGCAGATGGCGTTATCGTCCTGATGACCGTTGAAATAGTCTTCGTAGCTGCAAAAGGCTTCGCCCAGACCGTGGCTGTAATAGAGCATCGAGGTAACTCCGTCGAAGCGGAAACCGTCGAATTTATACTCTTCGAGCCAATATTTGCAGTTCGACAGGAGAAAGTGCATGACTTCGTTCTTCCCGTAATCGAAGCAAAGCGAATCCCAAGCAGGATGGCGATGACGGTCGCCGGGGTAGAAATACTGGTTGGGGTCGCCGGCGAAATTGCCCAGGCCCTCCACTTCGTTCTTCACGGCGTGCGAGTGAACGATGTCCATGATCACGGCAATGCCCCGTTCGTGTGCGGCATCGATCAAGGCTTTCAGCTCGTCGGGCGTTCCGAAGCGCGAAGACGGCGCGAAGAACCCCGACACGTGGTAGCCGAAACTTCCGTAATACGGATGCTCCTGAATGGCCATGATCTGGATGCAGTTGTAGCCTCCGGCCGCAATGCGGGGAAGGACTTTTTCCCGAAACTCCGTGTAAGTGCCCACTTTTTCCTCCTGCTGCGCCATGCCGATGTGGCATTCGTAGATCAGCAACGGGTCGACTTCGGGCTTGAACGAGGTGTGGACAAACGTGTAGGGATGTTCGGGCGTCCACACCTGCGCGCAGAAAATCTTGGTCTGCTCATCCTGAACGACGCGGGTGGCCCATGCGGGAATGCGTTCGCCCTGTCCGCCCTCCCAATAAACGTGCAGCTTGTACAGGTCTTCGTGGCGGATGGAATCGGCGGGAAGGCATACTTCCCAGACTCCGCCGGGCAAGGGGTGCAACCGGAATTCGGGAGTTTCTTCCCAGCGGTTGAAGGTTCCCACCAGATAGATTTGCGTCGCGTTGGGAGCCCATTCGCGGAACGTCCAGCCTTGGGGCGTGCGGTGAAGGCCGAAATACAGGTGTCCCGAGGCAAACTCCGCAAGCGTTTGCTTCCCCTGCCCGGTCAGTTCGTTCTTTTTCTGTCCGGCATACCGATGTCGGCCTACGATGGCTTCGGCGTAAGGCTCAAGCCACGGATCATTCTCGAGTAAAGGAAGCAACTTCTTCATAACGGTTCGCTGTGTGTGTGGTTATACTCTTACTTTCACGATGATTTTCTTCACCCCCTCGGGCGAGATGCCGGGCGCATGGCCGTCTTGCGGAAAGAATATGGCGAACATGCCGGGACGCAAAGCCACGTAGGTGTCGGCTTCTCCCTTGTAGAAGGCGATGTCGTCTTGCTCACTGTATGCACCCGAGGGCACACAATCCTTGGCGGCCGTGTAGCCGATCAGTTCCACGCCCGAAAGGGGGAGCTGAATGTCGATGTAATCGCGGTGCGTCTCCAGCTTGGCTTCTTCCTTGGTCTTGGGTTTGGTTTGCGCCACGTTGACGACCAGGTCTTTGCCTTTAAGCTCCGTTTTGCCTGTTTCCAAGGCGTTCAAATCGGTCGACTTGAGGAAATCCGCAGCCTGTGCAAAGAGCGGATTGAGCGAAACATACTTCTCCAGATTGTCCAATGTATCTACGATCATGGCTGTTTTCTTTTTAAATGTTTATACTTGAGGTTCTTTTTTTATTCGAAATCGTCAATCGTTTCATTGATGAAGTCGGCGAAACGCTTGAATTGCCTGAAAACGTCTTCCACGCGTTCCAAGGCGCCGGCGCGGAGGAGAAAGTCGTCGGGAACCTGATGTATGCACACATACTGCCTGCACCGCAGGTAGTCAATGTGAGCGAAATCTTTCGGGAATCCCTTGGGTGCGGTCTTGACGAAGTCTTCGCCGATCACGGGAAAGTATTGCTTGAAAGCCGGGTCTTCGGCAAAGGAGAGAAATTCGTCGATATGGTCATAGATCGACCGGCGCACGGCTTTCAACACGGGAGAGGGCAAGTCGAGGCTTCCGCCGCCTATCATGCAGCGGCCGGGCTCGAAGTGGAGGTAATAGCCGCAGTGGTTCGACTTCTTGCCTCGGGCGTTCATGTAGCCTCCGAAGTGCGTCTTATAAGGGGTTTTGTCGGGGCTGAAGCGGGTGTCGCGGTAGATTCGGTAGGTGCATTCCTTTACGCCGACGTGCTTCATTGTCTCGTCGAACGAGGAAATTCGGGTCAGCGTAAGCCCGAGGAAGTCTTCAAACACTCCGAAAGCGGCATCGTATTCCGCACGGTGTTCCTGAAACCATGCCCTGTCGTTATGGGCGGCCAGTTCTTTCAGGAACTTGAAAATGAGGGCGTTTTTTTCCATCTTTCTTTATTGATAGCCCCACAAAGATAACGCCTTTCTCCACACGAGGCCCTCCCGAACGGGGCCTGTAAAACAGGGAGAAGCGTGCTTCTTCAGCGGAAATATTTCTCAAAAAACAAAATCTGATAGTCTATGGCGTCCTTCCAGTAGAGGTTGTTGTGACGGCCGGGACGCACGATGAAATCGTGTCCGATTTTTCTTTCCGACAGGCGGGCATGCAAGTCGAGGTTCACGCCGAGGAAGAAATCGTCCTCGCCGCAGTCGATGATGATGGCCAAATCGCCACCGGCAATCTTGTCGAGCTGATTCACTACGGTATGAGCGTCCCACACCTGAGGGTTCGCGTCGCGTTCGCCCAGCTGTTTGGCCATATCCCAGTTCTTGGGAAACGGACGGATGTCCACTCCTCCGCTGGTGCTTCCGCAGGCTCCGAAAACGTCTTTATGCCGGAAAGCGTTCCACAAGGCGCCATGTCCGCCCATGCTCAATCCGGTGATGGCGCGGCCTTCGCGGGAGGGAATGGTCCGATAATGTTCGTCCACATAGCTCACCAGTTCCCCCGACACGAACGTCTCGTAACGATAGGAAGGGTCAAGCGGACTATCCCAATACCAGCTGTTCTTCCCGTCGGGACAAACGAAGATGATTCCTTTCTCATCCGCGATTTGCGGCAGATCCGGCTTTATCCCGATCCACGTCAGGGCATTTCCGCTATGTCCGTGCAGCAGATAAACGACGGGACAGGGCGTGGCGTTTTCTCCCACGGCCGCATCGGGCACAATCACCACTACTTGCACGTCTTTATTCATGGACGGGCTTTTCACCCACACGGTGTCGACTTTCGCAGCAAAGGCGGTTGTCGTCCAAAGCAGGAGCATGACGACGCTCCACAGGATTTTCATCTTTTTCATTTTTTCCACTCTGTGTTTTTATGTGCCGCCCGAAAGAGCGACTTCACAAAAGTAGGGGCATTTTTCGGGAAAGCCAAAAAAAGAGGGATAAAAACAAGAAGAGCCGCCCGTCAAAACGACGAACGGCCCTCTCGGGATTCGCTTACCGGGAAGCGATGTTCTGCATGGAATTATTTATTGATCCCAGTCGGAATTGATCAGACGTTCGGACTGCGGAATGGGCCAGATGTAATTGGTTTCGGACGGTGTCACGGTAAGTATTCCGCCGACCAAAGTCTTCACGAAGTTCTCGCCCCTTCTCATGATGTCGATGGAGCGCATGCCTTCGCCGATAAATTCCAAGCGTTTTTCATTGTAGATTGCTTCTTTCAGGGCATCTCCCGTCAGGTTGTCGATGTCCAGAAGATCACCGCTCTCCACGGAGCGCACACGTACCTGCTTCAATGCCGCTATCGCCTCTGCTTCTTTGCCGCTCGTATTCGCATAGCACTCGGCGAGATTCAACAGAGTTTCGGCATACCTGAATATAGGAACCCACTGCAATTTGGTCTTGCCGTCCGTGAACTTTTTCAGGATATTGCCACTTCCCTTGAAATTAACGATGCGTTTATCGTTCGCCAAAGAATAGTTCGCCTTGGACATGATACCGTTATCGGCGTCAATCAGCATGATTCGGCCGTCGAAATAATATTCGGCCAGAGATTGCTGAGTATTGGGCACATTGTTGTCCCGCATCGGAAGCGAAAAGATGGTTTCCTTGGTAAAGTAAGGCGTATTGTAGATAGCCGTCACATCATCGGTGAGTTCATAGCCCGTAATCGCCTCTCCGGCCGTGATGGCATTGGCCCATTGTCCCAAAGCCATGTAAACGCGCATTTTGAGCATATTGGCGGCAGCTTGCGTGGCATGGGTCACCGCATCCTCCGTATTGGTCGACGTAGAGAGTGCCGATATGTCGGACAAGTCCTCCAGTATTTGGTTATACACTTCGGTCACGGTGGAGCGTTTCATCTTGTTGTTCGACGTGTCGCTTTCGCCATTCAGACGAAGAGGAACCGATTTCGCGTCCGGATTCACGGAATAGGGCACGGCATACAGATTGTTGAGGTAGAAATAAGACATGGCACGGATGAACAAGGCCTCCTGACGATAGCGATCGTAGTCGGTTCCCGCCACGTCTTTGGATTTTTCCAAAGATTTCAGGAAAAGATTGGCCTTATTGATGGCAAAATAGGCCACCCGCCATGTATCCACATTTTCGGCACTCGTTATGCCCACTTCCATGTTAAACGTAGAGAAAAGAGTGACATTGTTGTTGCCGATATTCACGATATCGTCTCCTCTGTTGTCAAAAACCAAATAGACCTTACCGCCCATGAACGATTCGCCGCTGGCGTTCTTGAATGCCGCATACAGGCCGTTCAACGCAGAGTTTATGCGGGTCTTGTCTCCGAAAACTTCGGCTTCACTGGCGTATAAAGGCGGATCCTGATTGAGGAAGCTGTCGCTGCAACCGCCCAAAATCAGGGTGATGCATAAAGCAAAGAATAAGAATATTTTTTTCATCGTTGTCTTCTTTTTAAGTTAGTGATTCTCTTAGAACGATAAGTTCACGCCGAAAGTATAGGTGCGGGCCTGCGGCAATGTGTTCTTATCCGTA
>JBHAEN010000006.1:0-9173 GCA_041855645.1 Bacteroides sp.
GGCATCAACCTCTATTACATGGATTACAAAGACCAACTCGTGCTGACGGGAGAACTGAATGAAATCGGCGAAGCCATGGCCGCCAACGTTCCCGAAAGCTATCGCATGGGGGCGGAATTCATGGCCGGTCTGCATCTCCCCTGCGGATTCCGCTGGGATGTCAACGCGACATTGAGCCGGAACCGCATCAAACATTTCACCGAACAACTTTACTTCTGGGGAGAAAGCGATCCTGTGGCCATCGAGCATCGCAACACACGCATCGCCTTCTCGCCCGACCTCATGCTGAACAACCGCTTCGGCTACCGGTACAAGGGTTTCGAAGCATCGCTGCAAAGCAAATATGTGGGCAAGCAATACATGAGCAACATGGAGCTCGAAGCACACAGCCTCGACGCTTATTTCGTCAACGATCTTCACCTGTCATACACATTCTCGCGGCCTCGCCTCAAGACTGTCACCTTGGGATGCAGCATATACAATCTGCTGAACGAAGAGTACGAAAGCAACGGATACGCCGGAAGCCTTTACACCGACGCAACCACCAAAGCGCGCGAGAATTATGCGGGATACGCCGCACAGGCAGGCACTCACGTATTGGGTCACATCACCCTGCGCTTCTGAACAACCGCACATGGATCAGGCCATCGAAATAGCCGGAGTGATTGTCGGGATCGCCTACCTGTGGTTAGAATACCGCGCAAGCATCTATCTGTGGATAGCGGGCATCATCATGCCGGCCATCTATCTTTTCGTGTACTACCGCGCGGGATTGTACGCCGACCTCGGCATTCAACTCTACTACCTGCTGGCGGCCATCTACGGATGGGTCTTTTGGATGCGGGGCAAACGGAAAGCCGAAGACGGCGACGGTCTGCCCATCACCCGGATGCCTTTTCGATACTATCTTCCGCTCGGCGCGGTGTTCATTGCTGCGCTGGCGGGTATTGCCTGCATACTGATTCGCTTCACGGACAGCAATGTCCCTTGGACCGACAGCCTGACAACCGCGCTCAGCATCATCGGCATGTGGATGCTGTCTCGCAAGTACGTGGAGCAATGGTTGGTTTGGATCGTCGTCGATGTGATCTCGTGCGGACTCTATATTTATAAGGACATCCATTTCACTTCCGCCCTTTACGGACTTTATGCCGTCATAGCCGTGTTCGGCTACCTGAAATGGAAGAAACTCATGCTTCAATCCTCATGATCTCCACCGATTATTTTCCCGAAGCGGTGATACTGGCCAACGGTTCCTATCCCGTACATCCCCGCCCCTTGCAACTGCTGGCCGAAGCACCGCTTGTCGCCTGCTGCGACGGTGCGGCCGACACCTACATCGACAAAGGACACATACCGGACCTCATCATAGGTGATGGCGATTCGATTTCGGAAGCGAACAAAGTACGTTTCGCCCCCATCATACACCGTTTTTCGGAACAGGAAAGCAATGACCAGACCAAAGCCGTCCGCCACTTGCAGACACTGGGCATCCGACGCATAGCCATCACCGGAGCGACCGGCAAGCGCGAAGATCACACGTTGGGAAACATCAGTCTGCTTATCGACTACATGAAAGCCGGAATGGAAGTGCGCATGTTCACCGATCACGGCACCTTCATCCCGGCCAAAAACGAACAGAGCTTCGCCGCTCATCCGGGACAGCAGGTATCCATCTTCAATTTCGGAGCGCGAGGGTTGTACGCGGAGGGGCTCATCTATCCGCTTTCCGACTTCACCCATTGGTGGCAGGGTACGCTCAACGAAGCTCGCGGAGCATGTTTCACCATCCGTGCCGAAGGCCCGTATCTGGTCTTTCTCGCCTATTGACAAGTCCGAAAGACAGGCTCGGGGAAAAAGCGGAAAGCCTCAGCGGGCAATCCGATAGCCCAATCCCAGCATCAGATTGCCGGGATGACGAAAGTCTTTCAGCTTATATCCCGTGTGCAGAAACAAGCGACGCGTAATATCGGTCTTCAGAATCAGTACCTGATAGTATCCCTCCAAATCATCGCCATCGCCCAAAAGACTGTGTCCCACACCGAAGTTGATGGAGAATACCGGCATTGTCAATTCGGCCCTGAGCGATAGTCCCACACCTATTTGTTCGCGAAGCGGAGGACGATAGAACTTGATTTCTCCTTCGTCGTCGCGCCCCGCAATGTGAGTTTTGATGTTGGCGCTCTCGTCATAATGCCCGTCTGCCGACAGACCGACCCTGAAATACGGATTGAAAGCGTACATGGCGTTGATGTCCATGCCCGCAATTCCGAACTTACCCGGCACGAGATAGCCTTCTTCGACAATCCCCTTTGTCCGTTGCGCTCCGTAGGCCACCACATCGCAGACCACGCGAGGCTTCTCCGCCGTCTGTCCGCGGGGCACGGCATGCGATGCCGTCTCCGAGTTTCCGGCACCGAACACGCGGGTCATCCCCACTCTCACACCGAGGACATTCACGCCCGAATTGGGATAGCGGGTGTTCCCGTTGGAATAGTGTGTCACGGCGACTCCCGTCATCAGTCTCCACTGCGGACTGACCTGCCAGTTCAGGTAAAAACCGAGATTGATATAGGCATTGACCCGCGAACCCACCGCTATGTTCGCAACGTTATGGTTCTCGTCATAAGGTTTCCAGCCGAACGAAACACCGAAGTTCCATTCATAATCCAACGAAAGACGAGACAACAACCGCTTGATGCGCGAGCCTTGAAAGACGTACACCGCAAGGGGATCTCCCAACTCGGCGGCATTGTAGAACGTGTTGTAAGCCACGCCGACACCCTGATAAGCGTGCGGATAAATCTTGCCGAAGCGGGATGTGCGCGGAAAACGAAAGGCATACTTCAGATGGATGGAGGCGGTTTTGTCAATCTTCTCGTGCTTCAGATTATCACCCTTCAGAAAGCTGTTCGTCGGGAACACATGGGCGGGCATCACATCCACGCCCACCTGATGGACGGGACGACCGGCCTTCACGCTGTCGGCTTCCTGCCCCGAGAGCGGAGCGGAGAGGCAAAGCCAAGCCGACACAAGAATGAACGTCAGCAGGCTACGGTTCATTGGATTCCGCTTTAGCCGACACGTGCTCCCGAATCGGTTCGTTTGCCACCGACAGCATTCTCGTCGAAGGCGGTTGCGCCACCTTTATCCGAATGGTCTTATAATTGTAGTCGGAAATCACCACCGCAAATTCAAAAAGATTGCCGCTTCGGTTTTCATCAACGATAATCTCCAACCTGTCGTTTTGCGAACGCACTACCTCAAAACCGTTTACGTCATTTCGATACACCAGCTTCCCGAGTCCCTTCATCCATATTCCCAAGAAAGAGATGCTGCCGGTAAAGGTCATTTTTCCGGTTTCATTATAATGTTTTCCATAAAAAGAGGTTCCGACGGTCGGTTCGATGGACACGACATCCCATTCGAGCCCCTTATTGACCCGGACAACCGACGACCCTCCTTCCGGATTCATCAGCAGTTCGGTGGCGGAAACCTGCAATTCGTCCACGAAGACGTCGCCGTTACAGCCCGTTGACAACAAGAGCAGGCCGATGCAGAAGCCTGCCGCAGATAGCATACGATACTTCATCCTTGATTTCTGTTGCGACGGATGCGGACAATCGCCCCTCACCCATACGCCATTCTTTACAAAATGCAAAAATAGAAAACATATCTGAAAAAAGGACACGAACTGCAAAATAAATCCGCAACGGATATTTCGGAAACGGACTCCGATTTCGCTTTTTCCCGCCCTCGTCACAGCGGATTCCGAATACCGCAGGGTTATCGCACGTTCCGGTTCACTGCACTCAAGACGTTGGCAAGCAAGCAATTAAAAAGTACATCCGGGCAAAGCATTTCCCGACATGAAGCGGAGAAAGGGAAAAAAGAGCCTGTTTCTTTCGTCCGACTCGACGAAAGTACGTATCTTTACCGAAACATTTTTCGATTATTAACCCTCAAATCATGCAATCATTATGGCAAGCAGAAGACAACTCAAGAAGAACGTAAATTATATCGCAGGCGAACTCTTCACCGAATGTTTGGTTCATGCCTCGTTCATTCCCGGAACGGACAAAGCCAAAGCCGACGAGCTGATGGCCCGAATCCTGATGACACAAAACGAATTCGTCAGCCGGATCAGCCACACCGAACCCGGCAACGTGAAGGGTTTCTACAAGAAGTTCCGCTCGGACTTTGAAGCCCAAATCAATGAAATCATCGAAGCCATCGGCAAACTGAACTAAGCGCGCCGAGATGAGAAAAGCCATTTACAGCTTTATTTACCACCGCTTGTTGGGCTGGAAGTACGCGGTCACCGTCCCCGATTACGACAAATGCGTCATCTGCGCGGCTCCGCATACTTCCAACTTCGACCTCTTCATCGGCAAACTGTTTTACGGCGCGTTGGGGAGAAAAACGAGTTTCATGATGAAAAAAGAATGGTTCTTCTTTCCTTTGGGCATACTGTTCAAGGCCGTCGGCGGAATCCCCGTCGACCGGGGACGGAACACGTCGATGGTCGATCAGATGATGAAACACTTCGCCACAAAACGCCGTTTTCATCTGGCCATCACTCCCGAAGGAACACGCAAGGCCAACCCCAACTGGAAGAAAGGATTCTACTACATCGCCCTGCAAGCGCAAGTCCCCATCGTACTCATCGGGATCGATTACGGCACGAAAACCATTAGGGCCGGAAAGGTGATTGTCCCGTCGGGAGAAATCGAAAAAGACATGGTGGAGATTAAACGTTATTTCCAAGACTTCAAAGGACGGAACCCCGAGAACTTCACCACGGGAATCCGATAAAAACCGCATACCCTTCAGAACAGAACCGATGAACACCCTCCGAATCTCGATCATTCAAACCGACATCGTTTGGGAAAACAAACAGGAAAATCTCCGTTTGCTCCGCGAAAAGCTGCAAAGCCTGAGCGGGAAAACGGAGATTGTCGTTTTGCCCGAAATGTTTTCCACCGGATTCAGCATGCGCAGCGCCCAACTGGCCGAACCTGTCGACGGAGACACCATAAGCACTTTGCGGCGGTGGGCCGCGGAGTTCGACGTGGCCATCTGCGGCAGCTACATCGCCCGCGAAGCCGAAAACCACTTCAACCGTGCCTTCTTTCTCACGCCTCAAGGCGAAGAACGGTATTACGACAAACGACACCTGTTTCGCATGGCCGGAGAAGACCGGCACTTTCAGCCGGGGAACGAAACGGTGGTTGTCGGCTATCTGGGATGGAATATCTTCCTTTCCGTATGCTACGATCTTCGCTTCCCCGTATGGCTTCGCAACACGAACAACCGCTACGACGTGATGATCTGTGTGGCCAACTGGCCTTCGGGAAGACGCGCGGCATGGGACACGCTGCTGCAAGCCCGCGCACTGGAAAATCAATGTTACGTGTGCGGAGTCAACCGCATCGGCACGGATGCCTTCGAAGTGGACTATGACGGAGGAAGCGTAATCGTTTCTCCGCAAGGCAAAATCGTGGCTTCCGTCCCCGATAACGAGGAAGGCACGGACACGGCGACGCTCGACCTGCAACATCTGCGCATCTTCCGCGAGCGATTCCCCGCATGGAAAGATGCCGATGAATTCTTTCTTAAAGACACTCCGTAAGCCTTTTCCTTTATGCGGAAAGGCCTTTCTTTTTTAGCAGATTGCCGATAATTCGTTTTATTGCACGCTGCACGAACGACAATCATCCGGCGGCTGCACAAAGCCGCCTTTTTCTTTCTTTTCTGTAAAATTATTTCAACTCTCTTCATGCCCTCGGCCCCGAAACAAGTCGGGTTTTCGAACCTCTCCGAAGCCCCTTGGGAAGGCGGTTTCCGAAATGCGCGCACTTGACGTCTGAAATGCACGTGTCTGACGTCTGAAATGCGTGCACTTGACGTCCGAAATGCGTGCATTTCAGACGTGAATCACGCGCAGTCATCGCACGGGGAAAAATCATGTCAAAAAATCAGAAAGCCGAATACTGTCTGTCGACACGCATGACCAAGACCTGCACCGCGGAGAAAATCAACCATGAGCATCTGCCGGAACTCTTGAATGGCGCGGACTTCATCTTTTGGCGAACGGACGTCGGAAGGGGAAATAAGCGAACTCCACACTTTTATCGGACGGCAAAGCTTCTTTTTAAGCTAAGTTAATAGAAAAGAAGAGCCTACGACAGTAAAAAGTCCATATCTTTGTGGCTCACGCCAATCAGACTATCAACCATAATGATTTCCGGATAGACATTATCCGAAAATTAGTTACATATTATGCGGACTCAACTTATCAATGCCCGGATTCTGACCCCGCAGGGGTGGATTCCCAACGGCTCCCTGCTGATGGACGGGCATCGCATCATCGGCATCACGGAAGATTGCTCTCCCGTATCCGACGCCCGAACCGTCGACCTCAAAGGTATGTACGCGCTTCCCGGAGGAATCGACATCCACATACACGGCGGAGGCGATCACGACTTTATGGAATGCACCGAAACCGCTTTCCGAACCATCACAGAGACGCACATGAGGCATGGAACGACGTCGTTGTTCCCCACTCTTGCCTCGTCTCCCGTCGCACTCATCGAAAAGGCGGCCGAACTCTGCACCCGCCTCATGCAAGAAGAACACAGCCCGATACTCGGGCTTCATCTGGAAGGCCCTTATCTGAACAAGGCGATGACGGGCGGACAAATGGAAGAATACATTCAACTGCCCGATCCGGCCGACTACATTGCCCTCGCCGGGAAATGGACTTGCATCAAACGATGGGACGCCGCACCCGAAATCGACGGTGCCAAAGACTTCGGCCGCCACATCACCGCTCAAGGAATAGTGGCCGGAATCGCCCACACACAAGCCGACTATGAAGAGATACAGGCGGCACAACAGGCCGGATTCAGCCACGCCACTCACTTCTACAACGCCATGACCGGGGTACACAAACAACGTGAATACAAGAAAGAAGGAACCATCGAAAGCATCTATTTGCATGATGACATCACAGTGGAACTGATTGCCGACGGCATACACGTTCCGCCGACACTGCTGCGTTTAGTGCATAAAATCAAAGGACCGCACCGTATTTGTCTGGTAACGGACGCCATGTCGTGCACGGGCGCAAACAGTAACCGGACTTTCGATCCGCGTTTCATCATCGAAGACGGCGTATGCAAACTGGCCGACCGCTCTGCCCTGGCCGGAAGCGTGGCCACAATGGATGTCCTGATACGAACCATGGTACAAAAAGCGGGGATTCCTCTGGACGAAGTCATGCAAATGGCAGCCGAAACCCCGGCGCGAATCATGGGCGTGGCACATCGCAAAGGAACGCTCGAAACCGGAAAAGACGCCGACATCCTCGTCATGAACGAGGAACTTCAGGTACACGGCGTTTGGAGCATGGGCAAACAAAAAGTCTGAAAAAGCATTTATAATAATAGGTATATATTCAATAACAATAACCAATTTGCAAATATGAAAACCAATCTCAGTTCTCAAATCACTCTAAACAGGGTTTCTCCCAGATACTACAGACCGGAGAACGCCTTTGAGCGTTCCATGCTGACCCGGTTGGAGAAAATTCCGACCGACATCTACGAATCGGTAGAAGAAGGAGCCAATGAAATTGCGCACGAAATTGCACAGACCATCCGAGACAAACAAAAGTCTGGCCGCTTCTGTATTTTGGCACTTCCGGGCGGATATTCTCCAAGTCATGTCTACTCCGAACTGATACGGATGCACAAAGAAGAAGGTCTGAGCTTCCGCAACGTCGTTGTTTTCAACATGTACGAATATTATCCGTTGGCCGCCGATGCCATCAACAGCAACTTCAACGCCTTGAAGGACATGTTCCTGAATCATGTCGACATCGACAAACAGAACATTTTCAGCCCCGAAGGAACCATCCCCAAAGACACCATATTTGAATATTGCCGCCTGTACGAACAACGCATCGAGAGCTTCGGCGGCATCGACATCGCCTTGCTGGGCATAGGACGGGTCGGTAACATCGCTTTCAACGAACCGGGTTCGCGCATCAATTCCACGACACGCCTCATTCTGTTGGACAACACGTCGCGTACCGAAGCCGCCAAAACGTTCGGTTCGATCGAAAACACGCCGGTCAGCTCCATCACCATGGGCGTATCAACCATTCTCGCCGCCAAGAAAATCTATCTCTTGGCTTGGGGAGAAGAAAAAGCGGCAATGATCAAGGCTTGTGTGGAAGGAGCCATCTCGGACACGATTCCGGCCTCATACCTGCAAACGCACAACAATGCGCATGTAGCCATCGATCTGTCGGCCGCCATGAACCTGACGCGCATCCAACGTCCGTGGCTGGTCACATCGTGCGAATGGAACGACAAACTCATCCGCAGTGCCATTGTTTGGTTGTGCCAACTCACCAACAAGCCGATTCTCAAACTGACCAACAAAGATTATAACGAAAACGGATTGAGCGAATTGCTCGCACTCTACGGTTCGGCCTACAACGTCAATATCAAAATCTTCAACGATCTGCAACACACCATCACCGGATGGCCGGGCGGAAAGCCGAATGCCGACGACACCTATCGTCCCGAACGCGCCAAGCCCTATCCGAAACGTGTCATCATCTTCTCCCCCCACCCCGACGACGATGTGATTTCAATGGGAGGCACTTTCCGCCGTCTGGTCGAGCAGAAACACGAAGTACACGTGGCCTATCAGACGTCGGGCAACATTGCCGTGGGCGATGAAGAAGTGGTGCGCTTCCTTCACTTCATCAATGGCTTCAATCAGATTTTCAACAACAGCAGCGATCAGGTGATCAACGAAAAATATGCCGAGATCCGCAAGTTCCTGAAAGAAAAGAAAGATGGAGACATGGATACCCGCGACATCCTGACCATTAAGGGACTCATCCGTCGCGGAGAAGCGCGTACGGCTTGTGCCTACAACAACATTCCGCTGAGCCGATGCCACTTCCTTGACCTTCCGTTCTACGAAACAGGCAAAATACAGAAGAATCCGCTCGGTGAAGCCGATGTGGAAATCGTACGCAACCTGCTTCGGGAGATTAAACCGCATCAGATTTTCGTGGCGGGCGACTTGGCCGACCCGCACGGCACACACCGCGTCTGTGCCGACGCCGTATTCGCCGCCATCGACTTGGAAAA
>JBHAEN010000007.1:0-15678 GCA_041855645.1 Bacteroides sp.
AACATTCATCGGCTATAGCGATGTTCCCGAAAACACCTTTGCGCTGACGTTGGGCTGCGATTACAAAGGCTTCGGACTCAGTCTGATGTTTCAGGGTGTCGGTCACGTATCCCGCTATTACGATGCCGAAGCCATGTTCGCCTTTGTCAACGGCGGCAAAGTGAAAGAACACCACCTGAAACGATGGAATCCCGACGCAAGCGAAGCCTACAATCTGGCGAACGCACGCTATCCCTTATTGCACTATGACAGCTACGGCGACCATAATCAAAAGCTCAATTCGTTCTTCCTGCAAAACGGAAATTTCATCCGTCTGAAGAATATCGAACTGAGCTATACGCTGCCCGCAAAGTGGAGCCGGAAATTAGCCATGAGCGACTGCCGCTTCTATGTGAATGCCAACAATCTCCTCACGTGGGATCATCTCGACGGTTTATGCGACCCCGAAAGCGAAGGCTCCAACCGGTATCCCATCATGAAGACGGTCAATTTCGGCGTAAACGTTAAATTCTAATTACCTAAAAGGCATGAAAAAGACAATCCTGTATGCAACATTTTTGCTGAGTACGGCAGGAAGCATGCTTACTTCCTGCGAAGACATGTTCGGCAACTTCCTCGATAAGCAACCCAGCAATGAATTGACGGAAGAACAAGTGTTCGCCGAGTGGAAAACGATGATGCAGTTTCACTTCGACACTTACAATTTTCTTCGTCACGGAGCGGGGCGCATCAACACGACATGGGCAGACGCCGCCACCGATCTTGCAGAGACAAGCTATTCGGCAGGCGTGCGCACCAGCTTCAACATCGGCAATTACTACGCGTTGAGCGGAGCACCCGAATTGACCGGGACGTGGGAGCATTATTATCGCGGCATCCGCAAATGCAACATGCTGCTGAACCGCATCGACCAAGTGCCCAAAGCCACGGACGACAGCCGGGAGAAATACGAAACGGACAAGAAGAACTACAAGGCCGAAGCGCGCTTCCTGCGTTCTTTCTTCTATTGGGAGATGTTTCTCCGTTACGGGCCTGTCCCCCTTGTGACTGAAGTACTCGACCCCGACGGAGACCTGTTGAGTCGATACACCACCCGCCCAACCACGAAAGAGTATGTCGTGGACTTCATCCTTAAAGAACTTGAGGCTTGCGAAAATGATCTGATGGATAAGGAGACCTCCGAACTGGCTGGAAATCCGGGACGCATCAGCCGGCCGATGGCACGGGCACTCTATTCGCGCATTATGCTCTACATGGCCAGCGAACGTTTTTCCGGCGAATCGGGCATTACATGGAAACAGGCCATGGATGCGGCCAAAGGTTTCATCGACACCTACGGAGATTTCTACGGACTATACATGAACGGAACCGACGGACAAACCCGATACACCCATGCCATCCTGAAAAACGCACACGACGGCGGCAATAACGAAGTGATTTTCTGGCGCAACGACGCAACGGCGGGATGGGCGGCCATTGCCAACGACACACCCGTGGGCGAGGGAGGCAACGGAGGATTGTGTCCCTCGCAAAACTTGGTCGACATGTATGACATGACCGACGGCAATTCTCCTTTTGCCGCCTACGACGCGACCGGAGCACCCGTTTACAATGCGCAACACCAACCGACCGTACGGAGCGGAAGCATTTACGACGAATCGGAGCCTTATGCCAACCGCGACCCGCGCATGAAGGCCACGATACTCTGCAACGGAATGAAATGGGGTAACGGAACCATCAATGTGCTGCCCGGACAACGCGACAACCCGACGGGAAACGCCAATGCCACTCCCACCGGTTATTATGTGCGCAAGTATATCCCCGAAAACATCCTGAACAACAACCACACCGGCAGCGATTACCGCAACTGGATTCTCATCCGCTACGCCGAAATCCTGCTGAATTATGCCGAAGCGATGAACGAGAACGGCAGTTCGCGCGAAGAAGTGCTGAATGCTTTGCAGCCCATCCGTAACCGTGCCGGGCTGACTGCCAGGCTCACGGAACGCGACGATTTGCAAACACAGGAAGAACGGCGCAACTTCATCCGCAAGGAACGCACGGTGGAACTCGCCTTTGAAGAGCATCGCGCATGGGACGTGCGCAGGTGGAACATAGCCACACAATCACTGTCCCGCCCCATCTACGGCATGAACATCACACAGGAAAACGGAAATCTTGTGTACACCCGAAAAGTCGTTCGCCAACGCACTTTCGATGAAAAGATGTACCTCTACCCCATTCTCGAAGGAGAGGTTTGGAAAACAAACATAACCAACAACCCCGGTTGGAACTAATCAGACTCACAGCCCTATGTACACCATAAAAAAACATAATCAACGAGCCGGACTCGGAAGATGTCTGCTCATCGCTTTCTTTCTGTTTGTTTCGGCAGCAGCCGGAGCGCAGGAAGCGAAAACTCTCAAAGGACGAATCGTAGATGCGGAAGGGAATCCCATTGCCGGAGCCGTTATCAACGTGGCCGAAGCCAGCCGCATCGCGCTTTCCGACAAGGAAGGCCACTTCAGTCTGAAAAACGTACGACCCGCCGATGAGCTTTGTGTCGCCGGCACGGGTTATCGGACCAAGACCGTCACCGTCGACTTTGCCGACGATTTCACCATCGTTCTGGAAGAAGACAAAGATATTTACGCACATACGTCTCCCGTGGCTTTCGGGCGCAAACCGATCAAACTGATCACGGAGGCCACTTCCGTGGTGAAAGGAGAAGAACTGGTAAAATACCCGGTCACCGTACTGCAAAACGCCTTTACTTCCACAGTCACCGGAGTGGAAACATACGAGCAACGCTCCGAACCGGGATGGAGCGAGACAGCCATGTTCATTCGCGGCATCCGCACCATGAACACGAAAGCACGCGCACCGCTGGTAATCGTGGACAATGTGGAGCGCGACCTCTCGTTTCTCGATGCTTACCCCATCGAGAGCATCACGATTCTGAAGGATGCGGCGGCATGCGCCATTTACGGCATGCGCGGCGCAAACGGAGTGATACTCGTGACCACCAAACGCGGCGAAACCGGCAGAACAAAAATCGGCTTCACACAGGAGTTCGGTTTCCAGACACTATCCGGCGTACCCGAAAACCAAAACTCTTACAACATGGCATTGACCCGCAATCAGGTGGCCTATCTGGATGGCGGAAAACCCGTATATTCCGACGAAGACATCGAAATGTTCCGCCGCGTCAGCAACGGCGAGACTCTCGAAGGCATGAACCGTTACAAGTATTTCAACACGAATTGGAACGAAGTCATGTTCCGCGACGCTGCCCCGCAGTATAAAACCAACCTCTCCGTGAGTGGCGGAAACGCACGCGCCCGCTACTACGTTTCTTTCTCTTATCTCAGGCAGGAGGGGATGTGGAACAGCGAGTGGACCAACCGGAACAAAGGATATAGCACGCAACACGTGCTGAACCGATACAACCTGCGTTCCAACATCGACATCGACGTAAACAGATTCCTCAATGTGTCGCTCGACTTGGGAGGCCGCATCGACAACATCTCGCAGCCGGCCGCATCGACATGGACGCTCACCACAATGGGTTATGTGGAGAACAGCCCGATGAATCCCATTTTTACCCCGAACGGCGAATTTTTCATTCCCGGCGACAATGCCGAAAAGAACGGAGCGGCCTTGCTCGTGGGGTCGGGTATCGAAAAGAACCGCCGACGCAATCTCTATTCCACCTTGACGGCCACAGGAAACCTCGATGCCTTACTGCCGGGACTGAAAGCCGATTTGACATTCAGTTTCGACTCTTACGAAACATTTCAAGCCCGTCAGGCGGCAGACATTAACGCATTCTACTACAACATGAACGATGAGGTACAAGACGTCGGCCAATACAAGTACACTCGCATGCGCACTTACGCGGCACTCCCCAACCCGACGACCACCCCGCGCGAATATTATTACAATATCAACACCAACGGCGGATTAGGCTATCAACAGACCTTCGGCAAACACTCCGTAAGCGCAAAAGTCTTCCTCCGTACTTTCCAGAACGTGGTACGCGGACAAGAGTCCTCACGGCGTTATCTGTCTTACAACGCACAAGCCATGTACGCGTATGCCGATCGCTACATCTTTTCGGGCAACCTCTCGCGCATGGGTAGCGACAATTATGCGGACGGCGAACGCTTCGCCACCTTTCCCGGAGCGTCTGTCGGTTGGGTGGTTTCGGAAGAGAAGTGGCTGAAAAACTCTTTTGTGCGCCTGATGAAACTGCGCGCCTCCTACGGACGCACGGGGCAAGCCGCCACGGGAACGAGCCGCTATCCTTATCAGGGCACTTTTGTGGAAGGAGGCGGTTACAACTTCGGCACATCGCAGGCATTCATGCAGGGCACTTACGAGTCGACCGCGGGAAACCGCAACAACAAGTGGGAACTTTCCGACATGGTAAACCTCGGTATGGATTTCGATCTTTGGAATAACAAGCTGTACGGATCGTTCGACGTTTTCAAAGAGTGGCGTTCCAACATTCTGGTGTCCCGCTCCACCGTTCCCACGCTGTTCGGGCTCGCCGCCCCGCAAGACTCTTACGGGAAAGCGGAAAGCAAAGGCTTTGAACTGACATTGGGGCATCGCAATCGCATCGGGCAAGTGCATTACTACGCCGAAGGGTTGTTGAGTTGGAACACCAACAAAATCACCGAGATGGACGAACTCGAGCCGGACTACGAACATTTGCGGAAAACGGGCAAACGCATCTTCGACTATGCGCAGGACTACATCGGCGGAGGAACGATAGGCGGTTTCAACATGCTGCTTTTCGAGCAATGGGCAAGCGATCCGAAGCTGGTCGCCACCTCACAGCAAGACGCCATCGATCATCCGGAGAAATACCCCTACCATGTGTCGAGCAACGGCAAGCAACCACTCGGCACGGCCGTTTTCCAAGACATCAATGGTGACCGACAAATCGACACGAACGACAAAACGCCCTACGGATACACCAACATCCCCGAATGGATACCTTCCCTGAGGCTGGGAGTGGAGTATGCGGGTTTCGACGCCCGGGTGGTGCTGACCGCTTATTTGAACAGAACGGTAGCTGCCCGCGAAAACATGTCCTACTCGGCATGGGGCAAGATGGGAACACACGAAGTGACCAAAGCCTGGGGATATTACAACGACGACCCGGCCGATCCGCGCAACATCAATGCCAAATATCCGCGCATCTCGAACACGTTCAACAGCATAGACAGCAGTTATCCGTACAACGAGAACAGCATCTGGATTGTCAACGGCGATTTTCTCTCCTTACGGAACGTGGAAATCGGCTATTCGCTGCCCCGAACGCTCATAGCCAAAGCGAATCTCACGCAGTGTCGCTTCTACTTCAGCGGTTACAACCTCTGCAACTGGAGTCATCTGCCCAAAGGATTCGACCCGGAAAATCCGCAGAGCTATGTGTGGAACTATCCGAAAACGAAATCGTTTTCGTTCGGTGTCAACATTGGATTTTAACATCTTCATAAACAGTTCGACAAATATGAAAAAATACATCACATACATGGCCGCCGTGGGCTTCGCGCTCATCGCGAACTCTTGCAACGACTTCCTCGACAAGGAATACGACGCCTCTTTGTCGGAAACGAAAGTATTCGGCAACACCAACCTGACCCGCCAGTTTCTGACCAACATCTACACCAATCTCCCCGACGGTTTCGCTCCTTTGAACGATACTCAGTTTACAGGTGCCTCGCGCGACTGCATGACCGATAATTCCACCTCATGGTGGAGCCTCCACTTTTACGATAAAATCGCTTCGGACATCTATACCGCGGCCGATCATCCGCTGCTCGGCTTCTGGTACACCGACCTCTACGGCATCCGCAAGTGTAATGTGTTCCTGAAAAACGCGCGTTCGGGCGTCGTGGGCAATGCGGAGAAGGAAGGCGACGACAACCGCCTCTTTGAACGATACCGTGCGGAAGCCCTCTTGCTCCGCGCTCTGTTCCATTTCGATCTGATCGGCTGGTTCGGCGATGCGCCCGTCATTGCCGAAGACGAAGCGGGGACGCCCATCGTCTTCGACCTTTCCGACGCCGCGGCCATGAACATGGAGCGTACTCCGGCTGCGGAGGCCCTGGAATGGGTGGCCGCTCAATGCGACTTGGTGAAAGACGTGCTTCCTTTCCGCTACGCCGACGAAACGTCTAATTGGGGACGGGTGAACGGTGCCACAGCTTATGCGCTGAAGTCGCGCGTCCTCCTCTACCGCGCTTCGCCGCTGCATAATCCCGAAGGCGACAGAACCTTATGGAAAAACGCCGCCGACGCCGCCAAGGCTTTTATCGAAGAAAACGCGAAACAGGCGCGCCCTTACCGGTTGTATGACACCGGCAAGCCCGAAAGCGACTATTACGACTGCTTCACGACAAATCCCGTGTACAACGACGAGTTCATTCTCTGCCGTTCGGTATGGAACACCAACCAGATAGAACAAGTTTTCCTGCCGCCGGGATTCAGCGGCTCATTCACCGGAAACGGACGCACCAACCCGACACAGAATTTTGTGGACTGCTTCGAGACTCTCAACGGAAAAACCATCGAGAACGACGCGTCGTACAACCCTCAGAAGCCTTACGAAAACCGGGATCCGCGCCTCAACCAGATCGTGTTTCACCAAGGTTCCGTATGGGGACGCGCCGATAAAGACGAGCAACGCCGGATAGACGTCCGCTTCAATTCCGAAACGGACATGGGCGCGGACTACAAAACGGCTTTCGGCGGCACGCTCACCGGCTATTACCTGAAGAAGTACGTGAACAACATCTCGGCCAAAGAACCTTCCACGTTCAACCATGCATGGATTCTTTTCCGTTATGCCGAAATATTGCTCAATGCGGCCGAAGCCGTCAACGAAGCCGAGGGACCCGCCAACGCCTACGCCTATATCAATGCAATCCGTTCGCGAGCCGGCATGCCGGCTTATTCGGGACTCACCGCCCAGGCTTTGCAAGAACGTATCCGCAACGAACGCCGCATCGAGCTTTGCTTTGAAGACCATCGCTTCTTCGACCTCCGCCGATGGAAAGCCTACGAAGGCATAACGGCCGCGTCCGAACGCGACAAGCCTTATTATCAGCAGATATATAACCTCTACGGCGTTTCGGTCACCGGCACGGCCGTGAACCCGCTGCTGACTTACGGCCCGGCGCAAACCCACAATCTGCGAGTTTTCAAAAGTCCGAAAAATTACTTCTTTCCCATACCGAACGACGAAGTGAAGCGTGCTCCCAAATTGGGACAAAACAAGGGATGGGAACTCGGCGACTAATCGTTTCACCCAACTGCATTCCGATCATGAAATACCCCACACTCATCTCCCTCCTGCTCTGCTCCGCACTCTTCGGCGGAGCTTGCGGCGACGACGAACCGAACTACGGCGAACAAGGCGTTATCCTCCGGACACCCGAAGTGACGAACATCGCAGCTTCCGGCGCCAACGCGGCTTCCACACTCTCCGTCCGCCCCGGTGTACATTACACTCAGGCCGGATTCTGTTACGGTCTTCAAAGCAACCCCACCATCTATCAGGCAACGGCCAAAGGAACCGTCAAAGGCGACAGCCTGAAAGCCACGCTGACGGGACTCGCGCCGAATACGACCTATTACATTCGTTCCTTTGCGGCCGTGTACAACGGCGAAATCGTCTACTCGCCCGAAACGTCATTTTCCACGGGCGAAGGCAGTCCGGACGAACAACTGGCCGCCTACAAGGCTCCCGCTTATGCGGACGACTACACCGCCGTCGCCGCTTGGGAGAAGCGCAACCTATGGAACTTGGGCAACGTACACGACCCCACGGTCATGAAAGCGGCCGACGGGTATTTCTACATGTATCAGACCGACGCTTCCTACGGCAATGTGCACGACGGGCACGGCCATTTTCACGCACGGCGTTCGAAAGACCTGGTGAATTGGGAATATCTCGGCGCAACCTTGCAGGAAGCCCCCGCATGGATAAAGACCCGGCTGAACGAATACCGGGCAGAGATGGGGCTTGAACCGATCGAGAATCCGTCATACGGATACTGGGCCCCCGTGGTACGCAAAGTGACGGACACGAAATACCGCATGTATTACAGCATCGTGGTGAACAACCTCATTCGGTCCGGCAAGACGAATGAAGACGCCAACTTCGACGGTTCATGGACGGAACGGGCGTTCATCGGACTGATGGAAACATCCGACCCGGCAAGCAACGTATGGGAAGACAAAGGATTTGTCGTGTGCTCGGCCAGCGACAAAGGACGAACGGCCTACACCCGTTCGAGCACCTCGGACTGGGAGGCCTACTTCAAGATAAATGCCATCGACCCCACTTACATCGTCACGCCCTCCGGGGAGCACTGGCTGCTCTATGGCTCTTGGCACAGCGGCATCGCCGCGCTGCAACTCGATGCCGCGAGCGGAAAACCCATGCAGGCTTTGGGCAAGCCGTGGGATATCTCCGGCGAGAACAACTCCGGCTACGGAAAAATCGTCGCCCGGCGCGGAAACAGCCGATGGCAGGCCTCGGAAGGCCCCGAAATTGTCTATCGCGACGGCTATTACTACCTGTTCCTTGCCTACGGAACGTTAGCCGTGGAATACAACACACGAGTGTGTCGGGCAACAAAAATAGACGGGCCTTACACCGATATCGACGGCAATCCCGCCACGGGAAGCGCCAACCTCTTTCCCATACTCACGGCTCCTTACAAATTCAACAACAGTTTCGGATGGGTGGGTATTTCGCACTGCGGGATTTTTGAAGACGGAAACGGCAACTGGTTCTACGCCTCGCAAGGACGCTTCCCCGAGAACGTGGGCGGAAATGCCCATTCCAACGCCATCATGATGGGGCACATCCGGAGCATGCGGTGGACAAGCGACGGTTGGCCGCTGGTCATGCCCGAGCGCTACGGAGCCGTGCCGCAAGTCCCCATCGGCGAAGAAGAACTGGCCGGGACATGGGAGCATCTGGCATTGACGACAGCCACCGGCAGCCAACGGACGTCGGAAGAACTGACCTTCGACGGCGAATCGCATAAAATCACCTCGGGGAGCTGGAACAACACTTCGTGGACATTCGACCCCGAGCGACAAACCATCACCACCGGTGCAGGCGTAGTGCTCCACCTCCGCCGCGAAACAGACTGGGAGGCCTCTCCCCGCAAGGCCACTATAGTCTACGCCGCTTTGGGTAATCAGAAAACGTATTGGGGCAAGAAAATAAACTAATAAAAACGACAACGGGAAGCTGCTTTCAGGGCAACTTCCCGTTGTTTCATCGGTAGACCGACCTTCGATGGTGAACCGTGCCGGGCTCGAACCGGCGACCTCTGCCCTGTCAAGGCAGCGCTCTAAACCAACTGAGCTAACAGTTCGGCGTTGCAAACATACGGAAAAGTCCGAATAGATACTACATTTTCCCGAAAAAAAATAGCAAAATCCACTCGACGGCCTGAAACCGACGTATGTCCGTACCCGAATCTCGGAAGCGACACGGCGGTTCGCCGTTTATGGCACATCCTCCCGACCGGCGATCGTACATTTTATCGCATGCTCCACGACCGAAGACGTCCTCACACTTCTCCTTTTTTTGTAAAATTATTTCCGCCTTTGTCCGAGATGCCGGTTTCGGAATCGGCCGGGTTTTCGAACGGCTCTCAGGGGTCTCAGAAGGGGTTTTCCGAAATGCGCGTATTCAATGTCTGAACTGCGCGTGTCTGACGTCTGAAATGCACGTGTTTCAGACGTCAGACACGCGCAGTTGTCGCGCGAATTGCACGCGATTCGGAAATCGGGGAATTCGTGTCAAAAAAAGAGATAACGATGGCACTCCTGTCCCGACAATCAGCCGAGCAGTTCCTTCACTTTGGCCGAAATGAGACGCCCTTCGGCCAGACCGGCCAGTTTCTTGGAGGCCACGCCCATCACTTTCCCCATATCCTTGGCGCCGGAAGCACCCGTTTCCGCAATGATCGCTTTCAAGGCTTCTTCCAGTTCTTCGGGCGAAAGTTGCTTCGGCAGGTAGGTCTCCATCACGGCCACCTGCGACAATTCGGCTTCGGCAAGGTCCCGACGTCCTTGACCGGCATAAATTTCAGCGGCATCCTTCCCTTGCTTTACCAGTTTCTGAATGATTTTCAACGCCGCGTCGTCCGTCAGCACATCGTTGGCTCCGGGAGCGGTTTTGGCCTCAAGGAAAAGTTTCTTGATGTTTCTCAACGTTTCAAGGGCTACTTTATCTTTCGCTTTCATGGCGTTTTTAATGTCTTCACTGATGCGTTCAAATAAGTCCATGGTTTTGTTTTTATGAGTTAATGATTTCCTGTTTTTTGTTTGACCGTCCGCCAAGAGCATCGTTCAGAAAGTGATCACACCGTTCTCGTCCGCGACAGAGTTTTCCGCGGCTGTCGCCTTCTTCAGGATTTGAGTGAACACGGCCTTATTTCTTTGGTAAGTCGGCGAATTTTCGACGGTGGCGATAATTTCGTCGTTGTCGAGGTCTTCGGGACGGAAAAGATAGAAATGCCTATTTCTGCTGCTGATTTTTTTCCCGATGGAGCTTGCGCTTTCACCATAGGCTCTGATGATTCGTTCCGCGTTCTGCTTTTTCTTTTCGTCCATCCGGAGCTGCTGTTCTTCTTCCTCTTGAGTGCGTGCCTGATACAGTTCGTCCATGCCGGGCACATCTTTCATACCAAATCCGGTGGCGAGCAGCGTAATCTTGACCTTCGAGCCGAGCGTATCGTCTTCGGAAATCCCCCAAATAGCTTCAAAGCCTTCGGCAAACTTGCCCATGAACTCGTGTATCTCGGTCATTTCTTCCATCATCAACTCCGCAGTGGGACTGAAGGTCACGTTGAGCATTATTTTCTTCGAGTTGAAGATGTCGTTATTGTTCAACAGCGGCGAATGCAATGCATCGGCTATGGCTTTCGTCAACCTGTTCTCACCTTCTCCGTAGCCTGTACTCATAATGGCCACGCCTCCGTCTTTGAGAATGGTCTTTACGTCGGCAAAGTCGAGATTGATTTTTCCGCGCACCGTGATGATTTCGGCAATGCTTCTGGCCGCGACCGAAAGCATATCGTCGGCCCTGCGGAAGGCGTTCATAAAGGTCAGATCGGCATAAATCTCGCGCAACCGTTCGTTGTTGATGACCAGCAGCGCATCGACGTGTTTGGCCATCTTCTCTACACCGTCCAGCGCCTGAATGATTTTCTTCTCGCCCTCGAAAAGAAAGGGAATGGTGACAATGCCCACGGTCAGGATATCCATTTCCTTGGCAATGCGAGCGATGACGGGAGCTGCTCCCGTACCGGTTCCTCCTCCCATTCCGGCAGTGATGAAGACCATTTTAGTGCCATCGCTGAGCAGCTGGCGGATGTCGTCCATGCTTTCTTCCGCGGCCTCGCACGCACGTTCGGGACGATTGCCCGCCCCCAGTCCTTGTGTGATGCTACGCCCCAATTGCAGTTTGACCGGCACCGGCGACTCGGCCAATGCCTGATTGTCGGTGTTACAGAGAACGAACGTTACGTCGTGAATACCTTCCCGATACATGTGGTTTACGGCATTGCCGCCTCCACCGCCCACACCGATCACCTTGATGATTTTCGGTGAAGAGGTTGGAAAATCGAATTGTACTATCTCGTCCATAATTTTGTTTCTTTTTCGTTTTTAATTGTATTGCAATCGGTTGAGGCTTACGTCAGCGTCTCCTCTTCGTCGGAGAATATTGTTTTTTGAATTTTCTCTAACCAACCCGGCTTTTTCGGAACCGGTTTCTTGGCTGACTTGGTCGGAGAGTTTTGCTTACCTGATTTCAGTTTGTCGCCGGCGGTTCCTTTGGGTTGATTTTCCAGGTCTTCATAGTCCTTAAACATATCGGGCATATACGATTCGTCTGTTTCATGTCCGGAAGCGTTCGGCCTCTCGGCGGTACTTGAACAGCAGTTTAGGTCGCCCTCGAAAAGCAAGCCCAACACCGTATTCTGCGTTCCATCCAAAGTAAGCAGCAAATCTTCGGTGCGGATTTCCTCGCGAGGCTTTGTTGCCGTGCGTATCTTCTCGATTTTGGAGTAACGGCGGATCAGCGTGTCGATGTTTTTCAGGCCGGCGGCTCCTCCGGTCAATACGAGGCCTCCCAACAGTTTGCTTTCGTAGCCCGACAGCTGAATTTGATTCCAGACATTGGCCACAATCTCTTCGGCCCGGGCACCCACCACCTCGTTCAGTTTGATCAGGTCCACTTTCCGGTCGTCTTCACCCGAGCAAACAACAGTCGTCTCTTCGTCGGTTTCTTCATAGAGCGCATCGCCGCAATCCTTCTTCAGGCGTTCGGCTTCGTCTTCTTCAAAGTGCAGTGTGGCGATGTCACGCGTAATGCTGTTGCCACCTAACGGCAGTACGGCGAGAAAACGCAGTATATTGTTTTTATATACGATGATGGTGGTGGTGTCGGCCCCGAAGTCGACAAGAGCGCATCCCGAACGGCGTTCGCTCTCGGTAAGCACGGCATTGGCCGTAACGACAGGAGCTATAAGCAAATCGGCTATCTCTATTTTCGCCTCCGAGAAACAGTATTCCAGGTTTTTACGCACAGACGAACGGGTGAGAATATTGAGAAAATGCCCTTCCATGCGGTTACCGACCAAGCCCACCGGATTGGCTTGCATACTGTTGCCGACTTTATACTCTTGCGGTACCACATCAAGAATGCTCATTCCCGGTATCGGGGCGGCAACATTCTCGTCACCGATGGCACTAACCAGCTTCTCCGAGATGATTTCCTCCTCTTTCCACTCCCGACTGACCACGTTGTGTTGAACATGGAGCGACTGTCCGCCGATGCTTACATAAACCCGGGCTATGGTACTTTTCAACTCTTTTTCCAGTTTACTTACTATGGATTTGAGACATTGGGTCGTTCTATCCAGATTGAAGACCACTCCCTTACGCATGAAAGAGGATGAATCTTCCTGTACATACGCCAGAACCTGCATGCTTCCGTCACTGTTTTTTCTGCCTGCCACTCCGACGGCTTTGGATGAACCCAGTTCGATGGCAGCGATAAAATCTGTTGTTGCCATATTTCTTTATTTATTGCATTTATTTCCTGTTTTCAAAAAACACATTTCCGGTTTCTTACTCGGACACAAATTCATCGCGCTTCGTGCAAACAATCTGATTGCCGAATTCCATATTGATTCGCGAGTATTTGTTCCATCCCACTTGATTAAGCACCTTTTCATAAAACGTCTTCAAGCGTTCCAGCTTCTTTTCAAAATGCGCCGACTTTCCCAAATAGACAATGTGATCGCCCACACGGGGGACAAATTCTATGTTCTCTCCGGGCAGCACATGAATCTGCTCAATCTGCGCATTCCAAAAAGCATGGTTCTGCAAAAAAAGACCAATCCGGTACAACTCCCTCGCAGCAAATGATTTTTCTATTTCCCCGGTGGCTACGGCAAGGTGAGCGTTACATTTGGCGGAAGCCGGCATCACCTGTCCCTTGTTGTCGATATAATAGCTTTCGCCGTTGGCACTCATGATACGAATCACGGGGATACGCTGCGCCATTTCCACGCAGATTTTCCCGTTCGGTGTTTTGTAGCATTCCACGCGATCGACCAAAGGATGCTTTTGCAACTCCCGTTCGATGGCTTTGGTCGAGATTTGTGTCATCTCTTTATCGACGGGATAGAGTTTTTTCCGCGTCAGAATGCTCTTGAGTTCGGCCTGCGTGACAAATCGGTTATGAGCACTGTCTTTGATCACCAGCATGACGTCCCGGCAAACCTGACGGGCAGGTTTACGATTGAACGCTGTTACGGCCATCCCCAGATAAGCGACAAGCAGCAAAATCAGCACTATCGGAAAAACTTTCCTGATCATAAACTTATAAACGTTTTTCAAGTGTCCGGCAAATTGCGGGAGCGTAATTATCCACATCTCCGGCTCCCAACAGAAGAAGCACTTCCACGGGGTTCTGCTCAAACCAGCGCACCAACCCTTCTTTCGGGCAAAGATGTCTTTCAATGCCGACGCGAAGATTATCGTAAATCAGCTGAGAACCGACTCCTTCAATGGGTAATTCGCGTGCCGGATAAATCTCCGTCAGAATCACTTCATCGGCCAACGACAAGCTGTCGGCGAAATCACGATAGAAATCACGGGTACGGCTGTACAAATGCGGTTGAAAGACAACGGTGATCTTCTTGTCCGCATATAGTTCCCGGATGGAGCGAATACTCTGTTCTATCTCGGACGGATGATGGGCGTAGTCGCTCAGGAACACGGTGTGTTCGTTCTTGATTTTGAAGTCGAACCGGCGGTCTACGCCACGAAAACTTTCCATGCCCCGCCTGATTTCTTCGTCGGTTACTCCATTGAGATGCGCCAAGGCCATGGCCGCGACGCCATTCTCGATGTTGATGCTCACGGGAACTCCCAGGCAAATGTCACGAATACAAGCGTCCGGCGCAATGAAGTCGATGTATATTTCCCCGCCGCCGATACGGATGTTCTCCGCATGAAAGTCGCCCTCATCCCGGGAATAACTGTAAATGCGCACCCCCTCCTGTACCTGCGGGCGCAGAGCAATGCCCTTACGGACGATGAGTGCCCCTCCGGGTTGAATCAAAGAGGTATAGTGACGAAAACTTTCCAGATAGGCTTCTTCCGTACCGTAGATATCCAAGTGGTCCGGATCGGTAGAAGTGACAACCGACATATAGGGTGAAAGCCAATGGAACGAACGGTCGAATTCATCGGCTTCAATCACGGTATAAGGACTTTCGGCCGAAAGGAGCAGATTGGTTCCGTAGTTTTTGGAAATACCGCCCAAAAAGGCCGTACAGCCCACATGCGACCGGTGCAACAGATGCGCAAGCATCGTCGAAGTGGTGGTCTTGCCGTGCGTACCTGCCACACAAAGGCCTTTACTCGACCGGGTGATGGTTCCCAAAACTTGGGCCCGCTTTTGTATTTCGAATCCTTCGTTGCGAAAATAAGTCAACTCCGCGTGATCCTGAGGGACGGCGGGAGTCAGCACAATCAATGTGGTTGCTTTATCCCGGCAAAATCCGGGGATAAGGTCTACATCATCTTCGTAATGAATTTCCGCTCCTTCCGCCTTCAATTCTTCCGTCAACGGCGTGGGCGTACGGTCGTATCCGCCCACCCTTTTCCCTTTTGAAAGAAAGAAACGGACAAGAGCGCTCATGCCAATGCCGCCCGCACCGATGAAATAAACAGATCGAATGGTTTCTATATTCATGCCTTTACACTTACGTTATGGAGTTACGGGGATTAGTTTCAATACTTCCTGCGCAATGACGCGGGCAGAGTCGGGCAAGGCCAATCGGGCAATACCGGTGCCGAGCCGGTTCAGTTGCCGTTCATCCGACACGGTCGACAGGGCGATTTCGAGCAAGGTCGTTTCCGCTTCGTTGTCTTTTACGTACAAGGCGGCATTCTTGTCGACAAGCGCCAAAGCATTCTTGGTCTGATGGTCTTCGGCCACATTGGGAGAAGGGACGAGAATAACCGGTTTGTGCAGCAGGCAGAACTCAGAGATGGAACCGGCTCCCGCACGCGAAATGATCAGATCGGCGGCGGCATAGGCTGCCGCCATGTCCT
>JBHAEN010000008.1:0-3052 GCA_041855645.1 Bacteroides sp.
CTTGAAAGCGCCGTGACGAAAGGTTTGCGGTTTAATTCCGTGTGGTCGGTCGGTAACGCCAAGCAAATCGGCGTGGAGGATGTGTTGCAGTTCATGGACGAGAATTTCGATCCCGAAACGGATTCGCGCATCAAGCTGCTCTACATAGAAAGCATCAAAGATCCCGACCGTTTGTTGTTTCATGCTTCGTCGCTCATCCGCAAGGGATGTCGCATCGCCGCCATCAAGGCCGGAAGCTCCGAAAGCGGAAGCCGCGCCGCCTCGTCGCACACGGGAGCCATCGCCAACTCCGATTCGGCAGTCGAAGCATTGTTCCGTAAGGCGGGCATCGTGCGTTGCTTCTCGCGCGAAGAACTCACGACGGTGGGCTGCATCTTCACCTTGCCCGAGCTGAGAGGACGCAACTTCGCCATCATTACCCATGCGGGAGGACCCGGCGTGATGCTGACCGACGCCTTGAGTAAAGGAGGGCTGAACGTCCCGAAAATAGAAGGCGAAGCGGCCGACGAACTGAAGGCGTTGCTCTATCCCGGCGCATCCGTGGGCAATCCCATCGACATTCTCGCCACGGGTACTCCCGAACATCTGCGCGCTTGCATCGATTATTGTGAAGAACGGTTCGACAATGTCGACGCCATGATGGCCATCTTCGGTACGCCGGGGCTTATCACCATGTTCGACACGTACAACGTTCTGCACGAGAAGATGCAGACCTGCCGCAAACCGATCTTCCCCATCCTGCCGTCCATCAACACGGCCGAAGCCGAAGTCACGGAGTTTCTCGCGAAGGGACATGTCAATTTTGCCGATGAGGTGACGCTCGGAACCGCTCTCTCGCGCATTGTCAACGCTCCGCGTCCGGCCTCCAACGAGATCGAGCTTTTCGGAGTGGACATTCCGCAGATACGCCGCATTATCGAACACATCCCGTCCGACGGTTACATCGAGCCCCACTACGTGCAGGCACTGCTTCGCGCGGCGGGGATTCCGCTGGTCGACGAGTTTGTGTCGAACAAGAAAAAAGAGGTCTTGGCTTTCGCCCGCCGCTGCGGCTATCCCGTCGTGGCTAAGGTGGTCGGTCCGGTACACAAGTCGGATGTCGGCGGGGTGACGCTCAACATCAAAGGCGAACAGCATCTTGCGCTGGAGTTCGACCGAATGATGCAAATCCCCGAAGCCCGTTCCGTAATGGTGCAGCCCATGCTCAAAGGAACGGAACTGTTTATCGGGGCAAAATACGAACCCAAGTTCGGCCATGTGGTGCTCTGCGGGCTGGGAGGAATCTTCGTCGAGGTGCTTAAAGACGTATCCTCGGGCTTGGCTCCGCTTTCTTACGACGAGGCCTACTCGATGATCAGGGGCTTGCGTGCCTATAAGATCATTCAGGGTACGCGCGGACAGAAGGGCGTCAATCAGGACAAATTTGCCGAAATCATCGTACGCCTGTCCACGCTGCTGCGCTTTGCCACGGAAATCAAGGAGATGGACATCAATCCGCTGCTGGCCACCGAGAAGCACATCATTGCGGTGGATGCCCGCATCCGAATAGAGAAAGGTGATGCCAATCGGGTGAGCAAGCCATAGAAGGCGGCAAACGCTTAACCCGAAAACGGAATCCTTGGTCAAAGGACGCGAGTCGCAGGCCGACGGTTTTCCATCCTTTTTCAACACACCCGAAGGGGCCGAACCGAAACAGACGTTTCGAGACGGCCCCTTCTTCGTGCGAGAACAGCATCTTTTTTCCTTTCCGCAGGAACCGGATGACGGTTTCGGCAGAGCATAAAACTGCCGTAACTCTTGCGTTTCGCATCCAACTTATCGGTCCTCTCCGTCCGATTCTTTTATATTTTTCTTAGCTTTGCAGCCGCAAACCGGCTGAACCGCTATGACAAATCCTGTCCTGATTACGTTTATCGCATATTTGCTGACTCTTGCTCTCATCACCCGCTTTTGCGGACGGAAGCAGGGCGGCAACGATGCCTTCTTTTTGGCGGGACGTGCCACACCTTGGTGGGTGGTGGCCATCGGTATGCTGGGCGATTCCGTTTCGGGTGTGACGTTCGTCTCTGTGCCGGGCATGGTCGGTACGCAGGATATGACCTATCTGCAACTCTGCATCGGTTTTTTCTTTGGCTACATCGTCGTGGCCTACGTGCTTCTTCCCCTCTATTATCGGCTTCGGCTGGTGTCGATATACGGTTATCTGGAACAACGATTCGGCCGATGCGCATACCGCACGGGAGCTTCATTCTTCCTGTTGTCCAAAACGTTCGGGGCGGCTGCGAAACTCTATCTCATTACATTGATTCTGCAATCGCTGGTGTTCACCCGTCTGGGTGTCCCCTATGTGCTTACGGTGGGCGGTATCGTGGCCGTCATCTGGCTCTATACCCGTCGCGGAGGCATGGGAACCATTGTCTGGACGGATGTGTTGCAAACGCTTTGTCTCGTGGGGGCTCTTGTGTTGATTATCGTCCGGCTTGCCGACCATCTTGACATGGGAGTGGCCGACATGGTTCGGACTGTCGGGGAAAGTCCGCACAGCCGCGTCTTCGTTTGGGAAGACTGGAGCAGTCCGCAGCATGTGGTGAAACAGCTTTTGAGCGGTGCATTTATCGTTATCGTCATGACCGGCCTCGATCAGAATATGATGCAGAAGAACCTGACCTGCCGCACCTTGCCCGAAGCACGAAAGAATATGTTGGTCTATGGCTTCGGATTCATTCCCCTCAACTTCCTATTTCTTGTGTTGGGCATCCTGTTGCTCATTTATGCCGGACAGGCGGGCATCGCCCTTCCGGAGAAGCCGGACGAGATTCTGCCCTTGCTGGCTTCGGAATATCTGGGCACGGCAGTGTTGATTTTCTTCACGCTCGGCATTACTGCCGCTTCGTTCTCGAATGCCGATTCGGCCCTGACTTCGCTGACGACTTCCGTATGCGTGGACTTGATGGGGATGGAGAGCGAGGCCGGCGAGTCCGGGGTACGCAAGCGTCGTTGGGTGCATCTTTGCATCTGTCTGCTGTTTGCGGGAATGATACTCTTCATCGGC
>JBHAEN010000009.1:0-8584 GCA_041855645.1 Bacteroides sp.
GAGCCTTCGTGGTGCTCCTGTCGGCGTTTTGGGGAATATGGAACGGATGGCTCAGCCCGACCCGAGTGGCGTTCGTCAACTATCAGGTCATCACTTTGGGGCAAATATCCAAGGCCAATGACAATTCCTTCATTAAGGTCAGCGAACTGAGTACGGATGATCTGGACAAGCTCAGCGGCTACGACATGGTGTTCATCAATGCCATGGGGCTGCGCATCACCGAAGAACAACGCGCAAAAATACAAAAGGCGGCAGACAACGGACTGCCCATTCTCACCACTGCCGCCACCAATCCGGCAAACGGCATCACGTCGGTGGATTCCGTTCAAGCCGATAGCCTGAAGAAGTATCTGGGCAATGGCGGCCGGCGCAACTATCGCAGCATGCTGAACTATGTGCGTGCCGTCATCGACGGAAAGCGTTTTCGTACGGGAACGCCCGAAGCGGTGGTGGAACGGGCTAATGAAACCCTGTATCATCCCGATCCGGACAATCCCGATAACGAAGAAAAGGGCTTTAATTCGATAGCCGATTACCATGCTTTTCTTCTCAAGCACGGCTTGATGAAGGAAGGCGTGCCTCGCATTGTCGTCACCGGACTCATGGGGCAGCCCGCAGAGCTGATACGCCGTTTGGAAGAAACGGGCAACGTGGTCTATCCCGTGAGAAACATGAGAGGCTTTGTAGAGCGTCATCTTATCGACTCGGTACAGCCTTCGGCCGTCATTAACATGGCTCACGGACGTATGGGCGATTATATGGTGGACTATCTTGCAAAGCAGAACATTCCGCTCTTTGCGCCGCTCAACGTGAACCGGTTGGTGGAAAAATGGGAAGACGACAAGATGGGGATGAACGGCGGATTCCTTTCGCAAAGTATCGTAATGCCCGAAATCGACGGAGCCATTCGTCCGTTCGCGCTCTTTGGCCACTTTATCAACGATGAGGGTTTGCACGAAGCCTATGCCATTCCCGAGCGTCTGGAAACTTTCGTGCAGACGGTAAACAACCACATCGGTCTGCAACGTAAGCCCAACAGCGAAAAGCGAATAGCCATCTATTATTACAAAGGACCGGGGCAGAATGCGCTTACCGCAGGAGGCATGGAAGTGGCCCCCTCCTTACACAACCTGTTGCTGCGCCTGAAGGTGGAAGGCTATCGGGTCGATGGTCTGCCTGCCACTTCCAAGGAATTGGAGCGGATGATACAGGCGCAGGGAGCCGTCTTCGGAGCCTATGCCGAAGGGGCTTTCACGGACTTTATGAAGCATGGCGATCCGGAGTTGGTGAGCAAGGAAGACTATGAGGCTTGGGTGAAGCAAGCCATCCGCCCCGACAAGTATGCCGAAGTAGTGGCAGCCAACGGAGAATTCCCCGGCGAATACATGGCAACGGCAGACGGGCGCATCGGCGTTGCCCGGGTGCGGTTCGGCAATGTGGTATTGCTGCCGCAAAATGCCGCAGGCAAGGGCGATAACGCCTTTAAGGTGATACACGGAACCGATGCCGCTCCGCCGCATACCTACATCGCTTCCTACCTGTGGACGCAGTTCGGTTTCAAGGCCGACGCGTTGATTCACTTCGGTACGCACGGCAGTCTGGAATATACGCCGAAGAAGCAGGTGGCATTGAGCGGCAACGACTGGCCCGACCGTTTGGTGGGAGCTTTGCCTCACTTCTACGTATATACCATCGGCAACGTGGGTGAGGGCTTGATTGCCAAGCGTCGTTCCTATGCCGGTTTGCAGTCGTACCTCACGCCTCCGTTCTTGGAGAGCGGTGTTCGCGGCATCTATCGGGAGTTGAGCGAAGCCATCAAGACCTATAATCAGTTGTTGCCTTCGGACGATGCGGCAACGACGCGCAATGCGGAAGCCCTGAATCGCGCGTCTTTGGCGGTGAAGAAGCTGACGGTCAAGATGGGTATTCATCGCGATTTGGGATTGGACAGTCTGCTCACCGTACCTTATTCGGAAGAAGAGATATCGCGCATCGAATACTTTGCCGAAGAACTGGCGAACGAGAAAATCACGGGACAGCTTTACACGATGGGCGTACCTTACGAACCGGCTCGGATCACAAGCAGTGTCTACGCCATGGCGACGGACCCTATCGCATATAGTCTGTTGGCTCTCGATAAGCTGCGCAACCGTGCGTCTCGCGATGCGGAAAAACATCCGG
Organism: Bacteroides sp.; assembly: GCA_041855645.1. GTDB lineage: Bacteria > Bacteroidota > Bacteroidia > Bacteroidales > Bacteroidaceae > Bacteroides. Next base: position 2,182 of record JBHAEN010000009.1, read on the forward strand.
CCGTCTTTACGCAGCGTTATCTGGAACCGGCCCGTGCATTGGTCGCCCGTTTGCTGGCCAACCCCGCTTTGGCCACCGACGAGTTGATTTGCCGCACGGCGGGAATCACACCCGAAGAGTTGGCGAAAGCCGGAGAAATAGAGAAAGCCCGCCGGACTCCGCAGGACATGATGTCGATGATGGCCGCATTGGCGGAAGAAGCTCCGGCGGAAGGAAAGGTTCATGCCGACATTCCCAAGCGGGCCCGATCCGAAGAACGCCATCCTTCCGGAAAACAGCCGACGGGTGAGATGCCCTCTGCAGCCGTTCGCGACAAGATGAAGGAGATGGCAAAAGACATCGAACCCGAAAACGCTTTGGAGATAGCAAAGATGATGGGAGCGAGCCCCGAAGCGCTGAAGAAGATGGAAGCCGCCATGAAAAAACGCTCCGCCGACGGAGAGAACGGTCAGTCCGGAAAGGCGGCCGAAGCGAAGTCCGGCAGTCGTGAAGAAATGATGAAGAGCATGATGGCCCGAAAGAAGGTCTACGGCAAGGAAGAAATAAATCTGGCTCTCGCCGTTGCGGAAGTAGAACGCACGATTCGTAACGTGAACAACTATCGGGATGCCTTGCTCGCAAGTCCCGAAAAGGAACTGGCTTCTTTGGTCAACGCTCTGCGAGGCGGCTATACCCGGCCTTCGCCGGGGGGCGATCCGATAGTGAACCCGAATACGCTGCCCACGGGACGCAATCTCTACGGCATCAATGCGGAAGCCACACCGAGTGAATCGGCATGGGAAAAAGGCATTCAACTCGCGAATCACACCATTGACATGTACAAACGCCGCCATAACGACAGCATTCCCCGCAAGGTGAGTTACACCTTGTGGAGCGGTGAATTCGTGGAAACGGAAGGAGCCACCATTGCCCAGGTGCTTTATATGCTGGGTGTGGAACCCATACGCGACGCTTTCGGACGTGTGACCGATCTGAGGCTTATTCCCTCGAAAGAATTGGGGCGTCCGCGCATCGACGTTGTGGTGCAAACCAGCGGTCAGTTGCGCGATCTCGCCGCCTCGCGATTGTTCCTCATCAACCGTGCGGTGGAAATGGCGGCAGCCGCCGAAGACGACGCATTTGAAAACCAGGTGGCATCCGGAGTGGTAGAGGCCGAAAGGGTACTGATAGAAAAAGGAGTTACGCCGAAAGATGCGCGCGAAATCTCCACCTATCGGGTATTCGGAGGTATGAACGGCAACTACGGAACGGGCATTCAAGGCATGGTACAGTCCGGCGACCGATGGGAAAGCGAGAAAGAGATTGCCGATGTCTATCTGCACAACATGGGAGCTTTCTACGGTAGCGAGAAAAACTGGGAACTTGTTCGTCAATATGCTTTTGAAGCCGCATTGACCCGTACGGATGCCGTCGTACAGCCGCGTCAGAGCAATACGTGGGGTGCTTTGAGTCTGGATCACGTTTATGAATTCATGGGCGGACTGAATCTGGCTGTCCGTAACGTGACGGGCAAAGATCCCGATGCTTACCTGAGCGATTATCGCAATCGCAATAAGGCCCGCATGCAGGAAGTGAAAGAGGCTATCGGAGTGGAAAGCCGCACAACCATCTTCAACCCCGCTTACATCAAAGAGAAGATGAAAGGCGAAGCCGGAGGTGCGCATACGTTTGCCGAAATAGTGCAGAACACTTACGGCTGGAACGTGATGAAACCGAAAGCCATCGACAAAGAAATGTGGGATGAAATGTATCGGGTCTACGTGAAAGACAAATTCAATCTGGGCATGCGTGACTATTTCGAGAAAGAGAATCCCGCCGCTCTTGAAGAGATAACCGCCGTGATGCTGGAGACAGCCCGCAAAGGAATGTGGAAGGCGAGCGAAGAGCAGCTTGCCGACATTGCGCGAATGCATACGGAATTGGTCGACAAGCATCTTCCTTCCTGTTCGGGCTTCGTGTGCGACAATGCCAAATTGCGCGACTTCATTGCGTCCAAGATCGACGACCGGAGCGCATCCCGCTATAAAGAGCAAATCGGAAAAATTCGCGAAGCCACCGTTGCCGACGATAAGAAGTCTGTGGTCATGAAGAAAGAGGAAATGGCGGCTGCCGGAACGGAAAAAGAAACCAATGTGTTGAGCAACGTCGCCGTAGGAGCGGGAGTCGTGGTCGTGTTGCTGACGCTTGTATGGATTGTCCGTCGCCGCCGTCAGAGAATGCAGGAATAATGGAGACTCTTGTCTATGTATTGATGATTGTGGTCTGCTTCAATTTCCTGTTGAAGCAGACCTACCGCAAAGTCCGTTCGGTAGCCGTCGTATCGGCCGGTTGCGCATTGTTCACGGGGTTGATGTGGACTTATGCCGTCGAGCAGTCCAAAACGCAAATCGCCGATTGGCTGGCCAATCCCGCATTGATGCTCGACGTATCCGTGGTGCTCAGTGTGGAAGTCGTGATTCAGATGGCTTTCTGCCTGCTGGCTGCGCATGTGCAGACGGCGGGAATGCTGAAGAAACGTACACTGTGGGCATACCGTGCGTTGCGCTGGTTTCCGGGAATACTCATTTTCCCTGTATTGTTCTGCGGGCTGGTGTTGCTCATCTTTTCTTTCCCCGGCGTGTCTTTCCCGCTTGTGGCCTGGAGTATGGCGGCTGCCGTGTCGGTGGTCATACCCGTGGGTACTTGGGGGCTGCGTCGGCTCTTGCCCGAAAAAGAAATCAGGCTGGAGCTGCTGTTTCTCACCAATGCTCTGATTGCTTTGCTGGGCATCGTTGCCACAGTCAACGGTCGAACGGCGGTGAAAGGGACGGGTGAAGTGGACTGGAGTGCGCTGTGCGGGCTGCTCGTCCTGCTTGCGGCCGGAGGCCTCGGCGGTATTCTTCTGCGATATAGAAAAATAAAGAAACAACAAACAAACTGATAATAAACCTTATGAACTACATTTCAGACATCCTCTACTGGATATCCACCGGGCTCCTCGTGCCTGTCATCGTGCTTTTGATCATTTTGTTTTGTCGATCCTTGCTGCTCATCGGCAGCTTTTTCGGCCAGTATCTTGCCATTCGGAAGACGGAGGCCTTGCTTCGGGAAGAGTTCGACGGGCTTACGTTCGATAAACTTTCCGAATTGAGCGACCGTTTGCCTCAAAAGAGCACGGCTCCCGTCATCGGCTACATCCGTCGCATGTTGGCGGCGAAAGACAGTCCCGCACATTTGCAACGTCTGCTTGCCGATTTTGAGATTGCCGCGGATAAAGACCTTGCCATCTCCAAGACACTTACGAAGATGGGGCCGATGTTGGGACTGATGGGAACGCTCATCCCCATGGGGCCTGCGCTGGTGGGACTTTCTACCGGCGACATCGCTTCGATGGCTTACAACATGCAGGTGGCCTTTGCCACCACCGTGGTCGGTTTGTTTGCCGCCGCCATCGGATTCATCACGCAGCAGGTCAAGCAGCGTTGGTATTTGCAGGATATGACTAATTTGGAGTTTCTCTCCGCTCTGTTGAACGAAAATCGCCAAACCGTATGAGAAGAAATCTGATCAGAAAAGGAGAAGACGACGATCCGATGAGCGTGGTCAGTAATCTGTTTGATGTGGCGATGGTCTTCGCCGTTGCCCTCATGGTGGCTTTGGTGAGTCGTTATAACATGACCGAAATGCTGAGCCGGGACGATTTTACGATCATGAAGAATCCCGGAAAAGAGAACATGGAAATCATCACCAAAGAAGGACAAAAGATTAATCGTTACACCCCTTCGGAAGAACAAAATACCACCCAAAGCGGCAAGAAAGGAAAGAGGGTGGGAGTGGCCTACGAGTTGGAGAACGGAGATTTCATCTACGTCCCCGAGTGAAGCGGCCATAAACCGCGCAAGATGGGGCGGGTAAGGGCTATTCCGGAAGAGGCTTCGCGTCGTCCGGCTTACGCCCTTCTCCCATCGGGTGGAATACGATAGGCGAGCGCAGATAGGGTTTCAGTTTTTCGGCTTTGTCGGCCGGCATATATTCGGGTGTGGTGAGTTCGACAATGATGGCGTCTTCCTCCGACGCAAAACTGATGCGGGTGAGCAGAAGGTCGGCCGCACGCAGTGCTTCTTCCGTGGCATGGCTGTCGGCCGAGTCCGTAAGGTTCAGAAAATCGCCGATGACGGGCGGAGTGAAGAAACGTGAGGCGGGCAAGGGCTTCCATTCGGTCGAATAGAAACGAAGTCGACTGTCGCAGGCAGGAGCACAGACGGTAGTCGAAACGGCGATTACTCGGGTGGAGTCGGCCATCGTCATGACTTTCATTTCCCACGAGCTCTGCGGGGTGAGTTGCACGAAGATGCGGGTGGCGTCGAGATGCGTCATTTGCGAGCGTCCGCCGAGTCGATTGTTGACTTCGGCTTTCATTCGGCTTTCGAGGAAGTCGATGCAGTCGGCCCGATCGTTGGCGGTGAGCAGCGGGCAGACAGAGTCGGGTATGAGGAGGAAGAATCCTTTGGCGTCCTGAGCATGGAGGAAAGTGGGAATCAGGGCGAAAGTTCCCGTGAAGATCAGCGTTCGCAGTGCGGAGAAGAGGTGTTTGTTCGGCATGTTTATGCGGATATATGGATGTAAATGTCTGTCTATTTCGTGCCCAAATATAAGAAAATCATTCCAAGCAGCACCAATAGCAGGTCGACTGCTTTGCTTTTCAGGTTTTTTTCGCGGAAAACAAGCGCACCGAAGCCGAAGGAAACGAGTACGCTTCCACGTCGCACCATCGACACGATGGAAATCATCGCATCGTCGTGGCTCAGGGCGTAGAAGTAGGCGAAGTCGGCGGCCGAGAGAAACACCGAAATCAGCAAAATTGCCCATGTCCAGCGGAAGGGCGTGTGTTGCTTTCGCTTCGGATACCAAATCAGAAACAGTACGGGACACATGATGAAAAGCTGATAAATGTTGTACCACGACTGCACCAGCATGGGTTCGAGCTGCTTCATCAGAAATTTGTCGTAAAGCCCGCTCACGGCTCCCGTCACGGCAGCCAGCACCACAAAGAAAATCCAGCGGTTGTGTCTGAAGTCTATGCCCTCTTTCTTGCCCGAACGGCTCAGCAGGAAGAAAGACAGGATGGCCAGCGTCACACCGATCCATTGATACAGATTCAGCCGCTCGCCGAAGATGAGCATGGCGCCCACCAGTACCATGACCGGACGTGTGGCGTTAATGGGGCCTACAATGGTGATGGGCAGATGTTTCATGCCAAAGTAGCCGAACACCCACGAAGACAGGACGATGAACGCCTTGAGCAGAATATACTTATGTTGCTCCCATCCGGCTTGAGGCACGTGAAACACCGTCCCCGAAAGCGCATCGCTCCCCGTTACGGAGACTGCGACGAAAGGCAGGAAGATGAGTGAAGAGAACAACGTGTTGAGAAACAGTACGGGCAATACGGCATTGTCTTTCAGGGATTGTTTCTTGAATACGTCGTAGAATCCCAACAAGACGGCCGACAGAAAGGCTAAGAGTAACCACATGGCGGTGAGTGTGAGCGAAAAAATCAGAGGAACAAGGCTTCGGGATATTCCACATCGGCCAAAAACAACGCTTCGCCCGGTGCGGACATGCCGGCCTTGCATCGGTCTTTCTGTTCGATGATCTGCCTGAAACCTTCGACGGAAAGTTTTCCCCGCCCCACTTCGACGAGCGTCCCGACGATGGCGCGTACCATATTGCGCAGGAAGCGATCGGCGCAGATGGTGAACTTCCACGTCGTCTCGTCCGTTTGCGTCCATTCTGCGTGGGTGACGCGACAAATGTTCGTCTTCACGTCCGTGTGCAACTTGCTGAAGCTGGTGAAATCTTCATATTCGAGCAGCGTGCGTGCGGCTTCGTTCATCCGGTCGTAGTCGAGCGGATTGTACATTCGCCAACGGTATTGACGGACGAACGGACTTTTGGCCGTACTTATATAATAGTGGTATGTACGTGCGCACGCGTCGAATCGGGCATGTGCGTCGGGCTTTACGGGGACGATGCGGCGGATGGCGATGTCCGGCGGGAGCAATCGGTTCAGCTTGTCGGCCGTTGCGGAAGCGTCGAGCACTGTTTCGCTGTCGAAATGAGCCACCATGAGCGAGGCATGTACGCCCGCATCCGTTCGTCCGGCCCCCACGACTTCCGTTTCCCGCCTGAGCAAAGTCGACAAAGCGTTCGTCAGGCATTCCTGCACACTTATGCCGTTAGGCTGAATCTGCCAGCCGTGGTAGTTTGCTCCGTCGTAAGAGAGATAGATGAAATAGCGTTGCACGTTCCCGTCCTCTTTTTAATGATTTGCAACGGCAAAAGTAGATAAAAAAAAGCGGATCCGTGGGGTCATCCCGTCGAAAACCTGATGTTTGTGCCGAAGCGGAGAAGTCTTTTGTTA
>JBHAEN010000010.1:0-13675 GCA_041855645.1 Bacteroides sp.
AGGCAAGGAATTAGGCACACCATTCATTACTCCCAAAGCCGAAAAGAATCTGGTTCCGGCCAAACCTATCAATATATTATCGTAAATCCGGTGGCCCGCATTGACTACACGGATTCCGCCGGTATTGCGGATTCCGTTTCCTATGAACAAATTATTGTTCAACGTATTGCGATCGCCATGCCGTAGAGCTACCACACCTTCACATTCCAGCAAAACATTACTCCGGATTACATTGTCACTCGATTTGATGGAGATCACTTCCACCTCGCCCGAACAGCGCTCGAATAGATTGTACTCAATCACCGTATTCGAAGAACTGTATGCTTGTTGGGAAGTCCCCACACGAATCGTTTCCGCACCATTCGAGCCGTAGACCGGCCTTTCCCCGAAATAGTTGTGATCGATTTGATGGAAATTCTCCAAACAGCGCTCATCGTTGAGAATAACCGTCAAAGTCACTCCCAAATTAAGCTTTCCGATCAATGAACAATGATCCACCCGGTTATATCGGCCATACAACAGAATATAGCTATAAGCAAGATCTCTACGAGACGGATTGTATTTGTCTATCACGCAATTTGTCAGACGGCAGTGATTAGCCAAGTCTTGTCCGTTGCGGAATTCGATTACAGCACCTTTGGGCGCATATCCATCGGTAAAATACAATCCGCTGACGGTCATCCACTCTCCCGCTATCCGTAGAGTGGAACCACCTTCTATCCGTACTTTGCCGGGATTCAAGGCTTCGATGATAACGGGAGTTTGTTCCGTACCCTTTCCGACCCATTTCAGTTGCACATCCTTGTACTGACCGTCTTTTATATAAATCCGGTCACCGGGTTGCGCTGTCTTCAGGCAGGAAGCCACCTCGGGAAGAGTAACATCATGCCTTTTCGCCCAAGAGACCGATGGAAGACCGATAAGCCCCAAAGCTACGATATATAGGATACGTTGCATCATCATTGAACCTTTGAATAATCGTAATCTTTCTTCTGCCAGTAAATGTCAAACTCGACAGAACTGGATGAAGGTGCTTTCGTGTTATTGTACATCTTGAAGTCAACCGTCTTGATATGTAGCAGCCCGATGCGTTTTACATTATCGGCGACATTGACTGTGGAACCATTGACATTATAGTACAAGACAAGCAAAACAGCGTCAACGTTTACTTTCTGTTCTTTCCCGACCTCAAAAACACCGGGTGCCCATACATCCGTATTGATGGATGTTTTCATCCCCGAAATACTAAATCCCCTACAAGTTTTAGCGGCGACATCTATCGGGAAAGAAACCTCGTCGATCATATCCAACGTGCCATTTTTCACTTCATCAGCCAACGTTTTATAACCGGACTTCGATGGATCCAAATACAAGAAAGTCAAAGCAGGCGTTCCATAACAATTCCCATTTATTCCCGGCACCCGATTTGCATCCGCCGGATCATTTACCATATAGAAATTCTTCAACTGTCCATTGGAACCTGCCGGACTGTTTATTTGCAGCGTTCCGGCATTAACGCCTGAGAAGAAGAAATAAGGATGTACCGAATTATACTCACTCTCGGAAACAGCCGGTTTGTTATTGGCGGAACAGGTTGCGGCCAAATATTTATAAGATATAGGATCTACTTTCTCTCTCCAATCCGCATTTGCATAGACCAATCCTGTTGCCGGTGAAAAGAATGAAGACAACTCTTCCACATCACGGCCTTGCGCATATATCTTTTTATTCTCCCAGAAATAAACACAAGACACTTTAACCACAAATTCATCCGTAAGAGTGTACACCTCACGCCCATCAAAATAAGAAATCTTGAGCGCCATCGTGTTATTTCCATCCACATAGAGACTGGAGGAAGGTACAACAAATTTCAATTCGTTTTCATGCTGAAAGGTAATGTTACATTCAATATCTCCCAATAATACCTTATTGATCTTATTCAGATAAATGCCATCCAACACGATGATGTCGCCTACCTTAGCAGGTTCAAAAGAAGAATTGGCCACACTCGGCGCATAGCGCAGCACACTCACCATCGGTGCAGACTCCAACGGAGTTTCCACTTCCGATGTGCCATCGAAATACATAAAGGTAATAGAGGCCCTGTCACTTTCCACATAAGGGATTCTCACCAGAATCTCGTTTTCACTTTGTGAAAGTATGATGGCTTCGTTGCCATTCGTATGTCCTTCGGCCGTAAAGAGTACAGCACTGACTACATTCAGGTACGAACCTGAAAGTAGCAGTTTATCTCCCATTTCCACCTCGTCAGGCATTCCGGTAGTCGAAATGACAGGAACCGGATATTCGATGGTAAAATCGGATTCGGATACGCCTTCACCGATCGAATTGCTCAACACGATCTTTCCGCTTTTCGCATTACTTGTCACTTTCAGGGATAAACACTGATTGGAAACTTTTTGAAGGATGGTGACTTCTTCACCTCCGATTGTCGCACTGACCACATCGTCCAGATAATTACCGGTAACGAGTATTTCAGATCCGGTGCTTCCTCTTGCCGGCGAGAAGGATAGAATTTGCGGCTCGCTGGCCACAAATTCTTTCATCGATACAGAATCACAACCTGCCCATAGAACAATGCAAGCCAATAAAGCCACAAGACTCCATTTTGTATAATGTTTCATATTCGTATTCATATTTAAGAGATTAATAACCGGTGTTCTGCGCAACATCGGGATTGATGTTGATTACACTTATCGGAATGGGAAGGAAGGTTTGCCAATCGGCAATATCATTAACCGTATAGGTATATTCCGAATAGAAACTCTCGCTTCTGAAATAATTGTTCACCGTCTGAGCAGCAATTCTCCAACGCAACAGATCGAACCAGCGTTGATTCTCAAAAGCGAGTTCCAATCTTCGTTCGTTGCGTACGGCTTCTCTGAATTCGTAACGATTGGGAAGATCGGCCAACGTATAGGTCGAAACACCTGCTCGTTCGCAAACCATATTCAGATACTTCAGGTTATCAGCAGAAGGACCGGAAATTTCATTAGTCAACTCCGCATACAGCAATGCAATGTCTCCCACCCGGATAATCGGCCAATCGCTTTCGCCATCATACTGTGCAGCCACCGCATTGGTGTATTTCTTGCAATAGCGACAGTTACCCGTGGTCACCCATTCCTGAGTGGTCGAATTGAAATACTTTTGAGCGATATTCACATCCGCACGTTTGTCGTCCGCACTTCTTGCAGCATAAGCGGAAATGACATTGTCCGTCGGAGTATTGTAGCCGGAAGAGGTTCCTATAATCACATTCGCACCATTATTGACCGGAGCAAACATATTGCCGAACGGAGAGCCAAGGCCTACGTTCCCGGAAAGATAGCGGGCCGAGAAGATTATTTCCTTATTCATCTCGTTCGTAATATCGAATATCTTATTATAGGGCACCAGATCGGCTCCTGCTTGCGGATTGCCCACTGCCGCACTCTCAAGCACCTCTTTACACAATTGTGCCGCACGAGCATACTTCGCCTCTCCTGGCTTGTAATGAGTGGCATATACCTTGGCCAACAAAGCCCTGACCGCATTCCTGTCCGCGCGCCCCATATCCGAACTCGCCATTTGCTCCGGCAACATACCGTTATCAAGCACTTTCTCCAAGTCTCCCTCAATCAACTTATAGACATCTTCCACCGAGGAACGTTGCATATTGCGAGCCACATCCGACGGAATCTTGGAAGTAACAATGAAAACCGGTCCCCACAAACGAACCAGATTGAAGTATTCCAAAGCCCGGAGGAATAATGCCTCTCCCTCATATTGACTCCGTAATATTTCATCCCTGACTACATCGAGATAAGATATGACATTATTGGTGCGGGTAATTGTCGCATAGCAAGCATTCCAATAGTCTTCCACCCACTGATGCTCCGCGACAATAGTGCCTTGATCCAACTGTTCGATCAGTTTGGTGGTATTGGCAGAAGAACCCGTCGCATACATGCGGGCATTGTCCGATCGTAATTCCGTCACGGCCCATTCATAATACATGACATCGTGAAGGGAGTTATAACAACCAAGCAGCAGATTATTTACGGAAGAGGCATCTTTTACATACTCATTCGCGGCAATCTCCGAATAAGGATACTTATCCAGATCGCAAGATGCTGACAACAAAGTAACTAACAACAACCCTATATAGTTTATTTTTTTCATCGTTCACTTTCTATTAAAAGTTAATGTCAATACCTGCGGAAATGGTACCGGTCAATGGAAAACCTCCGCGTTGATATCCCGAAATCATTGAACTTGCATATTGAGAAGAAGTCAACCGCGATTCCGGGTTGATGCCTTTATAGCCACCTCCCCAAACGTACAGCAAGTTACTTCCGGACACATAGAAGCGTACGCCGGAAAGTTTTATCTTACGCGCAACAACCGGCAACGTATAGCCCAAAGTGAAATTTCTCAAGCAAGCATAAGAAGCATTCTGTAATGGATAATCGGTCAGGCAGATGTCATAACCTGTTTTCAGATAAGGGACTTTCCCATTACCCGGATTCTCCGGGCTTACCCAACGATTGCTCGTGTATGCTTTATTCCACTTCAGGGTTTCGTTATAATAGACATCGCCGTTGTAGACTTCAACACCTTGTACACCCTGAATCAGGAACGAAACATCGAAATTCTTAATTCGGAATGTGTTTGTTATACCCCAAGTGAAATCGGGATACGGATTTCCCAAAGGAACACGGTCTTCGGGAGTCAACACGCCATCATCATTAGTATCCACGATGCGCAATCCGCCGGGTACGTCATTGGAGAAATGAGGATTGGCATTGATTTCTTCCACACTGTTCCATACGCCATTCGTTTTATAGCCATAGAACTGAATCAAAGGAGAACCGACCAGTGCGATATAGCATTCGTTTCTTTCACCTTGATTGATGACTTGTTGCTCTCCTCCCAATTCCAGCAACTTATTCCGCGATAAAGAGAAGTTCACATGAGTATCCCACGAGAATTTACGGTTCTTGATGTTATGCGTGTCAATTTGTATTTCCACACCTGAATTGCGCACTTTACCGATATTATTCCAATAATAGCTATAACCGGTGAACGACTGTGTGGGTTGCTCAAACAACAGGGCTCGAGTAACGGAATAATAGGCGTCTATCGCAACATTGACGCGATTTTTGAACAATCCCAAATCCAGACCGTAGTTAAATTCATCCGTTTTCTCCCATGTAATATGAGGATTGGCAAGCGAAGAAGAAATATTTGCCGAACCATTGACCAAGTGGCCGTTCCCGGAACCGGTCACATAATTCGCGCTATTCAGTACCTCAAGGGCAGCATCGTAACCGATGCGATTGTTTCCCGTCAGGCCGTAAGAAGCGCGAAGTTTCAAGTTAGAGACAGCTTTGACATTCTTCATGAATTTTTCCTCATTCACCCGCCAGCCTAAGGATACGGATGGGAACCAAGCGTTACGATTCCCTTTCGAGAACAGCGAAGAACGGTCCAAACGCAAAGAAGCTGACAGAAGATAGCGTCCCAGATAATTGTAATTCATACGCCCCAAATAAGATTCCAAAACAACATCCGGATAGCGGAAAGTACCCGTACCATCCGTGTTTCCATTCCCTTTAGCAGCCAATGAATAGACGGTGGCTGCATTCAGCGTCTGTATATCGTCAGTGGCAAATCCGGTGGCGGTCATGGCTACTCTCTGATCGCGTGTAGTCTCTACGGTATATCCCAACAGGAGGTCGATATCATGAGCATTGTTTTTCCCGAAGTTCGTGTGATAATGCAATGTATTCTCACTCAACAGATCGACATATAGCGTACTGAAATAGGTCGCTATACTTTCTTCCTTATCGCGGGTGGCTCCGCGGTTGCCATAATAGTAAAAAGGGCTGAAACGGACATTCAAGCCATTGGAGGTTTTGAATTGCAACCCTTTGGCGATGTCTGCGGTCAGGTACATAGAGGCCATTCCCTGCATCATTTCGCTCCATCGCGTGGTATTGGCCATCACGCTGCGCGGATTATTGTTGGCCGATGTGAACGGAGAAGATTTTTCCATCGTCGGGTTCCCGTCCGCATCCGGCGCGCCGGTCGGAGTCGTGATGTTATTAAAGTGACTGCCTCTTGCAAATCCAGAATATCCGGTCAGTGCCGTGCTGTATTCGTTGTGCCGGACAGGAAGAAAAGAAGGTGTACGATAGAAATCTATGAAATTATTTCTCGGGCGTTCGATTCTTGTATAAGTGCCGGACATATTGACTCCAACATTGACCATTTCTGACAGTTTTGCGTCCAGCTTGGTACGGAGGTTCAATTTATCCAACGAATTTTGCCACATGATTCCCTCATCTTTGGTATAGGCAGCGGAAATGAAGTATTTCGTCTCTTTACGTCCGCCGGAGATACTCATTTGCGCATTGGTAATACCAGCCATATCGCGCAAGCCCTCCTTTTGCCAGTCGGTCGCTCCCATCCGGCTTTCCAGATAGGCGGCTCCGCGGGCTGCCGAAGGTACGGCCGGCCCTCCTTTTGCGTTTTCTTCCGTCAGCAAGGACAGCCATTCGGCCGAAGTCATCATATCGTGCAACCGATAGGCATATTTGTAGCCCTGATACAACTTAAAGGAATATTTCGGCTTGTCGGGCGTTCCGCTTTTGGTCGTTATCATGATAACGCCATTGGCTGCACGCGAACCGTAAATGGCTGCGGAAGCGGCGTCTTTCAGAATTTCGATCGACTTAACGTCTGCCGTGTTTATGGACGAAAGCCCCCCTGACACAGGAAATCCGTCAATGATGATCAAGGGTTCGCTCTCGGCGGAAATAGATCCTGTTCCGCGCACACGGATAGATGGCGTAACCCCCACTTCGGATGTTTCGTTGGCAACCGTAAGCCCGCTCATCGAGCCTTGCAAGGCGGCGGTCACATCACTGACCGGAGCATTGATCAACATCTCCCCGTCCAATTTTGAGATCGAACCGGTCAGATGCGATTTGGTCTGTGTGCCGTAACCGATCACCACCACGTCGTCCAACATTTTGGAATCTTCTTCCAAAATGACATTCATCACAGTGCGTTTACCCACGACTTCCGCTTTATCGGCATAACCGATGAAGGAATAGATCAAAATGGCTTTCGAATCGGGTACCTTAATAGTGTATTCTCCGTCGGCGTTCGTGACCGTCCCCGTAGGAACGGCAGCATTCTTGACGGTTACCGAAGCCCCGATCAGCGGTCCTTGTGCATCACTTACCTTACCGGTGACCACGTGTTGGGCATAAGTATTCAACGATCCGGCTAACCACAAGAAAATCAATACGTTTCTTTTTCGGTACAAAAGTTTATTCATAGATTAGCGTTTTTAATTTCCGCAGCAAACATAGTAACAATAATTGGTAAACCAAAATTTTGGTTTACCAATTATTGTTTGTTAACCATTGAATATAACTCATGAACAAACAGCATTTTACTAACGAACTTATAGGCAACGGAGGAGAAATATTCCACTTGTATAGCTTTACTTTAACGGATAATATTCGTACTTTTACCGCCCAAATAAGAAGACTTTTTCCGTAAAAAATTTTATCCCTTATGAAGAAAGAAGTTAACCCGAAGCCGGTTACTCTGGTAATAGAATACATCAAAAAGCAAATATCCGAACGCCATTTTTTACCGGGCGAGCGTCTCCCGTCCGAACGTAAATTATCCGAATTGCTGAAGGTAAGCCGCTCTCATGTACGGGAAGCCTTGCAGAAAATGGAATTATACGGGATTGTAAAAACATACCCGCAAAGCGGAACCGTTGTTTCCGAGTTTTCCAAAGATCAACTGGATACTATGATCACAGACACATTAAAGATCAGCCAATATGACTTTTCAAGTTTGGTATATGTCCGCGTGCTATTGGAAATAGAAGCCTGCAAATTATGTGCGATACACCGGACCGAAGAAGATTTGAACCATATAGAAAACGCATTGAACGAACTTGAAGAAAAATTCGACACGCCTCTTCGCGTTGAAAAAGACTTCGCTTTTCATCAGGCCATCGCACAAGGTGGACACAATTCGGTGATTAGTTCTTTGCTGCTCATCATAACTCCGGACATCTTGAAATATTATCAGAAATACAAAGTCTGTGCGGTTCCGCAAAGAACCGTTCACACGGAGCACAGAGAAATTCTGCAAAAGATTAAGAACAGAGAGACAGAGGGAATGAAAGAACTGGTGTTGCGCCACTTATCCAACCTGATTGACTTTGCCAAAATAGCGGCAAAACGAGACATTCCGGAATTTGAATACGGGCGTATTTAATCGGGCGATTTCTTTGTCAATAGCCCATATTTTCGTACCTCTACACCGTAAAATCCGCTATTCGAGAAATGAAAATGAAGAGAAAAACAGTAATCTATTCGGATAAAATAAACATCAACACCGAGTAATCCGATGCTGTTGAATCTCCTTTTTTATTCAAAATAAGTCGAGACTTATCCGAAACCTTCGCTGAACAAGGCTTTGCTTATGCAAAACAATGGCAAAAAAGCACACGAAACATTCTTCACGAAGGGATGTTTGTAATTGAAGATAACAACGAACCGGTTGTGTTCAATTCTTGTTCGCACAAATTCCAAATCGAAATGCAATGACCGAGAAGAATATTCTCCGAATCGAGTCTCATAGTTCAAAAATAAGTTCTATCTTTGCTACGCATTGGTTCAACCCTCCGTTTCCGGAGGATGATTAAAAGGGAATCAGGTGAGAATCCTGAACAGTCCCGCTGCTGTATGTTCTATCCGAACTTTGCAGGCATATTCTCTCAGCCACTGGAGTTTGTCTCCGGGAAGGCGCTTGCAAAAGAACGAGTCAGAAGACCTGCCATGCGATTCTTTTTTCACTGCTTTCGAGGAAAAAGCGTTGAATCTAATGAACGGGACATGTCCGTCCGACTCATTTCATTCATTACTCTGATTCAGAGAAAGTAAGTCTACTCAATAAACTCTGCCAAGTTTATTACGGAGTCCGGTCGAAGTGAGTTCGCCCGGACTTTTTTTGTTGCAAAATCACATCATCAACGAGTTTTGTAAAGTTCTTTCCAAATTCCTCGCAAGACCGGTTTCGGAACCGACCGGGATTTTACCCCTCTTCAAAGCCCCATGGGAAGGGGGTTTCCGAAATGCGTGCACTTGACGTCTGAAATGCACCCACCTGACGTCTGAAATGCACGTGTTTCAGACGTCAAGTGCACGTGTCTGTCGCGTGAATTGCGCGCATTTCGGAAAACCGAGGAAAACGTGTAAAAAAAAGAGAGCGTCGGGGCGCGGGATGGAACAGGTGAGAAAACGCCAAGCAGGGGATTGTTTTTCTCCCCCAAAAATCAGGAGGATTCAAAAGAAAACCAACCAAAGACCCGGACAAAAACCTGAATTTAAAATGCCCCAAGAAGAGTTTTGCAGAAGAGTCAACGAATTTTGCACTTACCGGTTGACTCTATGGCTCGCTTCACTTCCATGCTTTTTCGGAAGAATGGGTAAAAAACGTTATCCGTTTATGCGATACACCGACTAAATTCGTAGCTTTGTCCACTCATTCACTTGATTTACATGAAACAGATATATGGCAAAATCGCACTTCTATTGCTATTGATAGTAAGTTCTTCTCCCGTTTCGGGACAACTCATCAGAGGTACGGTCACCGATTCGATCACCCGCGAGCCTCTTATGTATATCTCCGTGTACTATGAGTCCAAAAAAGACGTGGGAACGGTCACGAACATCGACGGTCAATACACCCTCGAAGCCCGAAGACCCGGCGACAAACTGATTTTCTCGGCTGTGGGCTATACCACCAAAACCGTTCGCATCACGGGAGAGGCTCAAACACTGAACGTAAAGCTGTCGCCCGATAATGTGCAGCTCAGCGAAGTCACCGTCAAACCCCAAAAAGAAAAATACTCGCGCAAGAACAATCCGGCGGTGGAGTTCATGGAAAAGGTCATCGCCCATAAGAAAGCGCAAGTGCTGGAAGCGAACGACTTTTATCAATTCGACAAATACGAGAAGATGAAAATGTCGATCAATGACCTCACCCCGGAGAAACTGTCGAAAGGCATCTATAAAAAATATGCTTTCCTGAAAGACCAAATAGAGATTTCGGCAACCACGAACAAAATGATCCTCCCCATTTCCGTGCAGGAAACGGCATCGCAAACCGTCTACCGAAAGAACCCCGAAAGCAAGAAAATCATCATCAAGGGAAAGAATACCAACGGCATCGAAGAGTTTTTTTCCACGGGCGACATGCTTGGAACCATACTGAACGACGTTTTTTCGGACATCAACATTTACGACAATGAGATTCGCCTGCTGCAACAGTACTTCGTCAGCCCCATCGGCAAGAACGCCACTTCTTTTTATAAATTTTACCTGATGGACACGCTGATGGTGGACAAAGACCGTTGCGTTCATCTCACGTTCGTTCCGCAGAACTCACAGGATTTTGGCTTTACCGGACATCTGTATGTCATGGCCGATTCCACCTACGCCGTAAAAAAGTGTACCATGAACTTACCGAAGAAAACGGGGGTGAACTTCGTCAATCAGATGGATATCGTGCAACAATACGAACAACTGCCCAACGGCAACTGGGTATTGTCCGACGACAACATGACGGTAGACCTCTCGTGGAACTCAAACAAGACGGAAGGCGGGCTGCAAGTGGAGCGCGTCGGTAAGTACAGCAATTATCGTTTCGATCCCATAGAGCCGCGGCTGTTCCGTTTCAAGGGGCCGGTTGTGAAAGAGGCCGACATGCTCTCCAAAAGCGATGAGTATTGGGCCGGAGTCCGTCAGGTTCCGCTGACCAAAACAGAGAGTTCGATGGACGTCTTTATGAACCGGCTGGAACAGATTCCCGGATTCAAATACGTCATTTTCGGAGCCAAGGCTCTCATCGAAAACTTTGTCGAGACAGGCAGCAAGGGACATCCGAGCAAGTTCGACATAGGGCCGATCAACACCATGGTGTCGGGCAATTACATCGACGGAACACGCTTCCGCCTGAGCGGCATGACCACGGCCAATCTGAACAAACACTGGTTTCTCAGCGGATACGGAGCATACGGACTGAAAGACAAACGCTGGAAATACAGCGGCACACTGACCTACTCATTCAACAAGCGCGACTATGTGGTATGGGAATTTCCCAAACACTTCCTGTCGGCCACATACAGCTACGACGTGATGTCGCCCATGGATAAATTCCTGTTCACCGATAAGGACAATGTGTTCGTCTCTTTCAAGACCACTACCGTAGACCAGATGTCGTACATGCGAGACATGACGGTCAACTACGAACTCGAATCGCCTACCGGATTCGGAGTAAAAGCCATGTTGCGCCATCGCAACGACGAACCGGCCGGCAAACCGGAATACCTGCGCAACGACGCCGCGGCGACGCGCATCAATGACATCACCACCTCCGAAGCCAGCATCACGCTGCGTTATGCTCCCGGCGAAGCGTTTATCAACTCCAAACAGCGACGTATTCCCGTATCCCTCGATGCCCCCATCTTCACTTTCAATTACACCATGGGACTCAAAGGCGTGCTGGGCGGAGAATACAACTTCAACCGCACGGAAGCCAGTATATGGAAACGCTTCTGGCTGCCCGCCTCGTGGGGAAAAATCGATGCGAGCCTCAAAGCCGGCGCCGAATGGAACACCGTGCCCTTCCCCCTGCTGATTTTGCCGGAAGCCAACCTGTCGTACATCACGCAACGCGAAACGTTTTCGCTGATCAACAACATGGAGTTCCTCAACGACCGCTACGCCGCCCTGTCTCTTTCCTACGACATGAACGGAAAGCTGTTCAACCGCATTCCGCTCATCAAGAACCTGAAATGGAGAGAGATGTTTCGCATCCGCGCACTGTGGGGCACGCTGACCGACAAAAACAATCCCTTCATCAGCAACAACAGCGAACTGTTCCGCTTCCCCACACGCGACGGCAAATTCACCAGTTTTGTGATGGATCCCAAAATTCCCTATATCGAAGGAAGCGTGGGTGTCTACAACATCTTCAAGCTGCTGCACGTGGAATACGTACACCGGTTTACTTACCGCAACAATCCCGGCATCAACCGGAACGGTATCCGATTCATGGTGCTCATGGTCTTCTAAAACGAACAACGTATGCAACCGTTAGCCGAACGCCTGCGTCCGCACAGCCTTGACGATTACATCGGGCAGAAACACCTTGTGGGCCCTGATGCCATTCTCAGGAGAATGATCGACTCCGGACGTATTTCTTCCTTCATCCTCTGGGGCCCTCCGGGGGTGGGAAAAACCACATTGGCACAGATCATCGCCAACAAGTTGGAAACCCCTTTTTACACGTTGAGTGCAGTCACATCGGGAGTGAAAGATGTGAGAGAAGTGATTGATCGCGCCAAAAACAACCGTTTTTTCTCGCAAACGAGTCCCATTCTCTTTATCGATGAGATCCATCGCTTCAGCAAGTCGCAGCAAGACTCCCTGCTGGGGGCCGTGGAGCAAGGCACGGTAACACTCATCGGAGCCACAACAGAAAACCCTTCCTTCGAAGTCATCCGCCCGCTCCTTTCCCGCTGCCAGCTCTATACGCTCAAATCGTTGGAAAAAGAAGACCTGCTGGAATTACTGCACCGGGCTCTCACCACCGACATTATTCTCAAAGAACGCAACATCGAACCGAAAGAGACAAACGCCCTGTTGCGCTTCTCCGGAGGCGATGCCCGCAAATTGCTCAACATCCTCGAACTGGTCGTCAGCGCCGAGAGCGAAGATAAAGTTGTAATCACCGACAAGATGGTGACCGAACGCCTGCAACAAAATCCATTGGCTTACGACAAAGATGGCGAAATGCACTACGACATCATTTCGGCATTCATCAAATCCATTCGCGGAAGCGACCCCGACGGAGCCATCTATTGGCTGGCACGTATGGTCGAGGGTGGCGAAGATCCCGCGTTTATCGCCCGTCGCCTCGTCATTTCGGCATCCGAGGACATAGGCCTGGCCAACCCCAATGCCCTGCTCATTGCCAATGCCTGCTTCGATGCCGTGATGAAAATCGGATGGCCCGAAGGCAGAATACCCTTGGCCGAGGCCACCATCTATCTGGCCACCAGTCCCAAAAGCAATTCGGCCTACGAAGCCATCAACCGGGCGATGGAATGTGTACGCGAGACCGGCAACTTACCCGTTCCCCTCCATTTACGCAACGCGCCCACCACACTGATGAAACAGTTGGGATACGGAAAAGAATATAAATACGCACACGATTATAAAGGCAATTTCGTGCAACAACAGTTTTTACCCGACGAAATCAAAACACAACGGCTCTGGCATCCGCAAGACAACGCGGCGGAACAACGACACGCCGAACAGATGCAGAGACTTTGGGGAGAACGATTTAACCGGATAGACAACTCAAAAAACGAATAGATACATTAACCCAAACATGAACAAGATGAAAATAGTAGTTTTAGACGGCTTTGCCGCCAATCCCGGCGACCTTTCGTGGGATGAAATCAAAGCATTGGGCACATGCGACATCTACGACCGCACATCGCCCGAAGACTTACTGCAACGGGCAGCCGATGCCGAAATGTTGCTGACCAACAAAACCGTCATCAAAG
>JBHAEN010000011.1:0-13162 GCA_041855645.1 Bacteroides sp.
ATCCCACCATCTTCCCCGAAGAAGACTGCATATACTCGGGCGGTAATTTCCACGGGCAGCCCCTGGCCCTTGCGTTCGACTTCCTGTCCATAGCCATGGCCGAACTCGGAAACATCTCCGAACGGCGTGTGGCACAGCTTATCATGGGATTCCGCGGTTTGCCCGAATTTCTCGTCGCGAATCCCGGATTAAATTCAGGATTCATGATTCCGCAATATGCCGCCGCCTCGATGGTAAGCCAGAACAAAATGTACTGTCATGCTGCCTCGAGCGATTCGATTGTATCGTCGAACGGACAGGAAGACCATGTCAGCATGGGAGCCAATGCGGCCACGAAACTGCATAAAGTCATGAACAATCTGGAACACATCCTTGCCATAGAGCTGATGAATGCGGCACAAGGCATCGATTTCCGTCGTCCGTTGAAGACATCGCCCTTGCTGGAAGCCTTTTTGCACGATTACCGTAAAGAAGTTCCTTTTGTGAAGGAAGACATTGTGATGTATAAGGAAATTCAAAAGAGCGTGGCTTTCCTGAACCGCGTACAAGTGGAAGAATAAGTCCGGCCGCGCTTTGTATGGCAGAGATGACGGGGAAGCTGTTGACCGACGGCTTCCCCGTTTTTCTTTCAATGGGTTTGAAAATAGGGTTGCCCGGTAATTTTTCCGGAAGGAGAAGCCCTCCTTTTTCCGGCGAACGGCCGATGACGCATTTTATCGCACTTTCTATAACCTGCGGCCGGCCCATGCGCATACGCTCTTACGTATCGGTGTTTTGTAAAACTCTTTCAATGCCCTTCGCAAGGTCGGATTCGGAATCGGTCGGGATTTTTCCCCTCTCCAAAGTCCCTCTGGAAGGGCTTTTCCGAAATGCACGCATTTGACGTCTGAAATGCGTGCACCTGACGTCTGAAACACGTGCATTTCAGACGTCAGGTGCACGTGTTTGACGCGTGAATTGCACGCATTTCAGAAATCGGGTCGAATCGTGTAAAAAAAGAAGAATGTCGGAGTGCGAGACGAAACAGGTGGAAAACCGCTCGAACAGGGGCTTATTTTTCCCCAAGGGCAGTGACAGGCTCATTGCCGGTATGGGGGATGAGGGAGAACCGAAGGCTTCACACTTTTAGCGGACGATGGCGATAGTTTGAAAAAGAAAGGCCGCCTCATGGCTTGATTTCAATGGGCGTTCCTATCTCCACGGCACGGTAAAGCTCGTCCATCTCCTCGTCGGTGACGGCAATGCAGCCCAAAGTCCAGTCAAACCAGCGGTGAAACTTACCGATGAATCCGCTGCCGTTTCTCAATCCGTGTATCTTGATGGCACCGCCGGCAGGCTTGCCCGCTTTTGAGGCGTTGGCTTTGTCGGCCTCATTGGGGTAGGAGATTCCGAGGTTCTTGTGATAACCGCTGTTCGGGTTTTTGTCGTTGATGGAATAAAGGCCTTCGGGTGTCTTTTTATCTCCTTCAAACTCTTTCTTTCCCACAGGCACTTTGCCTAAGGCGATGGTGTACGTCTTTACGAGTTCTCCGTTCGAGTAGGCCAGTAGTTGCCTTTGGGCTTTATGCACGACGAGGCGGTCGATCCGGACATCGCTTGGGAGTTTGGGCTCGGGGTAGAAGTAATATATGGCCAATCCTGAGAAGAGGAGAAGACCGATCGAAGCGAGAATTTTTCTTTTTGTCATTGTGAATCGTTTTTAGTGTTTTCGTTTGCAAAACGTTGCAAAGATAGCGGACGGGACAGACTCGGCAAAGAGGCAATCCGGAACAATCGTGTTAAAATAGCGTATCTCTGCTTTAATCGGTGAGGAGTCGGACGGATGGACGAGTTCCGGGGAAACGGCGTGTCGGGATGCGGATGTGCTTTTTCATGGTTTGTTTGCCGAATGCCCAAAGAATGTTTACACTTTTATTTTTCGCAGAACATGCTTTTATCTATCTTTGCGCGCTCTAACAGATTGGTCGTGCTTACATAAGGACGAATGAATAAGAAACGGAAGAACAAACAGAAACACAGACCGAAGAATCAACTGACGGCCGTCTTCGTCTGCGTCATTGTCGTGTGGATGGCTCTGCTGGCGATGTACTATTTACCCGAACTCGCAGTCGACGGTCATGCCTTCAGGAAAGTGGATTTGCTGAGCGATGTGCGCAGGGGAGGAGAGAACGATGAACAGGTTGCAGATTCAAGTCGTATAGACTCTCTCATTCCGGAGGTAAAGCCTGCTTTTATGGATACTTGCAAGGCGGGTCTTACTTGCATCGAAGACTTCGGCGACTCCACCTCTCGGGGTATGCATCCTTTCTACGAGGCCCTCGACCGAATATCGTCCGAACAGCCCGTTCGTATTGCCGTGTTCGGCGATTCCTTCATCGAAGGCGATATTTTTACGGCCGATCTGCGCGAGATGCTGCAACGTCGCTTCGGCGGTTGCGGTGTCGGCTTCCTGCCCATCACTTCTCCCGTGAGCGGCTTCCGCCCCACGGTGCGCCACACTTACGGCGGCTGGCGGAGCCATACGGTGACGGACAGTTCTAATTTTGATAAAAAGAAACAAGGTGTTTCGGGGCATTATTTTCTGCCCTCTGCCGGGGCGCGGGCCTACGTCGACGTCTGCGGGCAGGCTAAATACGCCTCTTTGCTCGACACGTGCGAACGGGCCACGCTCTTTTTCCTGAACCGCGATTCGGTGCGTTTTTCCGTCAGCGTGAATCGGGGCGAGCCGCAAATCTGTGCCCCCGACGAATCCGATGAAATTCAGATGTGGCAGACCGACGGACGCATAGGGGCCATTCGCTGGACGGTGCACAAGGCCGATTCGGCCATCTTCTACGGTGTGGCAATGGATGGCAGAGGAGGCATCGTGCTCGATAATTTCTCGTTGCGCGGCAGTTCGGGGCTTTCTTTGCGCACCATCCCCATGCAGACGATGAAAGAATTCAACCGTCTGCGCCCTTACGACCTCATCATCCTCGAATACGGACTGAACATTGCCACGCAGCGCGGGTCTAATTATGACGGTTATCAGAAAGGACTTCTTTCGGTCATCGAACATCTCAAGGAATGCTTCCCTCAGGCGGGATTCCTTTTGCTCAGTGTGGGCGACCGCAACTATCGTTCCTCCGACGGGACTTTGCGCACCATGCCGGGAGTGAAGAATCTCATTCGCTATCAGGAGTACATCGCGGCCGAAAGCGGCATTGCCTTCTGGAACATGTTCGAAGCCATGGGCGGCGAAGGAAGCATCAACAGACTGGTACAGGCCAAGCCTTCGATGGCCAACTACGATTACACACACATCAACTTCCGCGGCGGAAAGCACATTGCGACGATGCTTTACGAAACGTTGATGTACGGTAAGGAACAATACGATAAACGGCGGGCTTATGAAAAGCAATGATCTGCTTCGTGTGCCGGTGTTCGTCGGACTGTCGGTCGTTGTCGGGCTGTTGGCTCACGACCTGAAAGCGCAAGACAGACTGCCCGAACATTCCCGTTCGACACTTCCCTCGGAGCAGGTGAAGACGCTCGATAAGTTGGCCGTTAAACCTCCTTCTGTTACTGTTGCAACCGGCATGCAGGCGTCGGATACGATAGCTTGTTCCGTGACTCTTCCCGCCGCCTTTCGCCGGACGAAACCGAGCCGGCTGACTGGTGCCGAAGTGTTGGAGCCGCTGTTCCGGCGTTTGCACGACGTGGCCTGTACTCATGCCTCGGAAGATTCGGTCCGCATCGTTCACATCGGCGACAGTCATGTGCGCGGTCATCTGTTCCCGCAGACTGCGGGCGAGCGGTTGAAACAGGCTTTCGGCGCGGTGAAGTACACGGATATGGGAGTCAACGGAGCGACTTGCCTTACTTTCACCCATGCCGCCCGCATCGAAGAGATAGCCGCTTTGCGTCCGGAACTGGTGATTCTTTCGTTCGGAACCAACGAAAGCCATAACCGAAGGTATGGTTCCGGAGCGCATTACAGACAGATGGACGAGTTGATTAAGCTGCTGCAAGAGGCATTGCCCGATGTCCCGCTGCTGCTCACCACTCCTCCCGGGGCTTACCGTCGTGTCCGCCTGAGCCGCAGGCGATACACCCACACAGTCAACCCGAATACGCCCGTGGCAGCCGAGACCATTCGCCGCTATGCGAGCCGGCATAAACTCGCCTTATGGGATTTGTACGAAACCGCCGGCGGGCGCGAACGAGCCTGTCGCAACTGGGATGAGGCCGGTCTGTACCGTCCCGACCATGTGCATTTTACTCCCGAGGGCTACGAGCTTCAAGGGAATCTGTTATATCAAGCCTTTATCCGAGCTTACAATGACTTCGTTATTACCCATTGATATCGACCTGAACCGGCTGTCCGGCATCTTCGTTTACGACCCGAAAGCGCCGATGATTTTCAGCAGCGGTCTTTTTATGTGGCTTTTCGTGGCTTTCATGGCCGTGTACGTCTTGCTGAGGCGCCGTGACACGGCGCGTATCCTGTTCGTCACGCTGTTTTCCTACTATTTTTATTACAAAAGCAGCGGTACTTACTTTTTTCTGTTGGCCGTGGTCACCGTGTCCGATTTTCTTTTGGCCCGGCGCATGGAGCGAACCGTGACCCGGTGGAAGCGGAAGTTGTTGCTTCTGTCGAGTCTGACCCTGAATTTGGGTTTGCTGGTCTATTTCAAGTACACCAACTTCTTCGGCGAGGTTGTGGCTTCGCTTGCGGGAGGCTCGTTTACGCCGCTCGACATTTTCCTTCCCGTAGGCATTTCGTTCTTCACGTTCCAATCGCTCAGCTACACCATCGACGTCTACCGGAAAGAAATACAGCCTCTGAACCGCTTGCTCGACTATGCTTTCTACGTTTCCTTCTTCCCCCAGTTGGTGGCCGGCCCCATTGTGCGCGCTCGCGATTTCATTCCTCAGATTCGCCGTCCGCTTTTCGTTTCCGAAGAAATGTTCGGGCGCGGCATTTTTCTCATTGTGTCGGGCTTGTTCAAGAAAGCAGTCATTTCGGACTATATCAGTGTCAATTTCGTCGATCGCATCTTCGATAACCCTACGCTCTATTCGGGCGTGGAAAACCTGATGGGCGTATATGGTTATGCGTTGCAGATTTATTGCGACTTTTCGGGTTATAGCGACATGGCCATCGGCATCGCTTTGTTGCTGGGCTTTCATTTCAATATCAATTTCGATTCGCCCTATCGGTCGTCTTCCATCACTGAGTTTTGGCGTCGGTGGCATATCTCACTCTCCAGTTGGTTGCGCGACTACTTGTACATCTCGTTGGGCGGCAACCGGAAAGGTACGTTCCGTCAATACCTGAACCTCATTATAACGATGTTTCTGGGCGGTTTGTGGCACGGCGCCTCTTGGAACTTCGTGTTCTGGGGCATGCTTCACGGCATCGCATTGGCTTTGCACAAGGTTTGGATGAGCCTGACGGGAGGATTCAAGGCGATACGCCGCGGACGCTTCTTTTTCCGCTTCGTGGGAGTGGTGCTGACTTTCCACTTCGTTTGTTTCTGCTGGATATTCTTCCGCAACGATGATTTTCAATCTTCGGTCAGTATGATTACGCAGATTTTCAATGCTTTCCGTCCCGAACTTCTCCCCCCGCTCATCAGCGGTTATTGGCAGGTTTTCGTGTGGATGGGCATCGGCTTCCTGCTTCATTTTGCCCCTGCTTCCTGGGAGCGTGCGGCTTGCCACACCGTGATTCGGTTGCCTCTTCTCGGCAAGGCCGTGTTGGTGGTTGCTTTCGTCTATCTTGTGGTGCAGATGAAAAGCGCGGAAATACAGCCTTTCATCTATTTTCAGTTCTGAAGAAAGAATGGCGAATCTCCGTTTACGCTGATGCATAATGATTTTCATTGTGCCGGAGTCCGCATCGCCACGGCAGGCGGTTTTGTGCATGAGCCATATTTCGCCCGAGCCTTCGTGATTCAAGTCGGTCGCTTGAAAGATGTTTTGCCTCAATTTCCGCCGTTTTTTCCCGTTTCCTTTTACGCGGCATATTGATAATTACTCGAATAGATTCTACCTTTGTGGCATTGATTTTAAGATTGCAGACTCATGGACAGCTTGTTTTATCTTCTCATCGGCATCGTGCTTGCCGCCGTGGTGACCTTCCTGTACGGAAAGATGCAGACAGCCTCGTTGCACACTTTGTTGAAGGCCAAGGACGAAGAACTGAATGCACTGAAAACGGCCCACCGCGAGCAGGACGCACGTGTCTCGTCGCTCGCCGAGGAACATGCACGCCTCCGCGCCTCCTGTTCTTCACAGGAGCGGGAACTCGTCTTGCTGCACGAACAGTTGCGGGAGAAAACCGACCGGGCCGACGAATGGCTCAAGGAAAACAAACGCCTCACGGCCACCGCCGAAGCTCAGGCGCGTGAGTTGGAACTGCTCCGTGAGAAGATGGCCGAAGAAGAACGCAAGCGACTCGCACAATTTGCCGAACAACTTCGCATGGTCGAGGAACAGATGAAAAACGCCACGCAAGAGATGCTGAAACAGCGTGCTCAGGAATTAACGGCCACGAACAGCACGCAGATGGGAGCCATCATCGATCCGCTGAAGGAAACCATTAAAGAAATGAAGACGGCAATGGACAGCAGTCGCGACTCGCACACGAAAAACACGGCGTCGCTGGAAAAGGCAATCGAAGAAGTCATGAAACGCACGACCGAAATCGGTAACGAAGCCGACAAACTGGCCAATGCGCTGCGCAACGAAAGCAAAACGCAGGGCAACTGGGGCGAAATCGTGCTGAATGAATTGCTGAGCAGTCAGGGACTGAAAGAAGGCATCCACTACGAAGTGCAGACCACGCTGCGCGATGCCGACGGGAAAGCCGTTCTGCACGACGAGTCGGGAAAACGCATGATTCCCGACGTCATCCTTCATTATCCCGACGGCAAGGATGCGGTGATCGACTCGAAAGTTTCGCTCACGGCTTTCGTCGATTACCGTCAGGCCGACACCGACGAGCAACGGCAAGAGGCTTTGGAGCGTCATTTGCGCAGTCTTCGGCAGCACGTCAGGGAGCTGTCGCGCAAGGATTACGGTTCGTACATCAAAGCCCCGCGTCAGGCATTGAGCTACGTCATCATGTTTGTGCCCAACGAATCGGCCTTGCAGTTGGCACTCTACAACGATGCGCTCCTGTGGCGCGAAGCCTTTGAAAGCGGCGTGTTCATCACGAGCGAACAGAATCTGATTGCCGCCTTGCGAATGATTCAACTGGCTTGGACGCAGGTGCAACAGGCACGCAATCAGGAAGAAGTGTTCGAGTTGGCCAACCAGCTGATTAAACGCATGAGCGATTTCCTGAAACTCTTTGAAGAAGTGGGAGCCCGGCTGGAAGCGGCTTCGGCCACCTTCGGTTCGGCAAAGAAGAAACTCTACACGGGGCAACAGAGCATACTCGGTTCGGCCAATAAGTTGGTCAAGCTGGGCGCGAAAGTCGATCCGAAGAAACCCATCCCCGAAGCGGAACCCGATAATCTGTTGGAAGAATAGTCAGCCCGCCCTATGCGTTCTTTTTCTTCCTCGATTGCAGAAGAAGATAGCCCACGGGCATGGCCAGTGCCACCCCGACGGCGTTGGCGACGAAATCCCACCAGTCGCCGCCACGATGAGCGGTCAGAAACTCCTGTGCGATTTCCATGCCGCCGCTGAAAAGGAGAGGACATAACGTGGCGCCTATCCGGGCATGCCACAACGGAATGTTCTCGTCGTGGCGGTGTGCACGAAAAAACTCCCACCACAACATCCCCGAAAGGACAAAATACATGCCCACGTGGGCCACCTTGTCCCACCCGTGAAAAGTCGCGATGCCGGTTTGCGGCGGCCGGAAGAGCGACAGAAAACTCACCAGAAGAATGATGGAACAGGATATGGGATATTTTGTGATGTAGAAAAGCATAATTGTAAACTTCGTGTCTGTGCAAAGATACAATGTTTCCTATATTTGTGGAGAAATACGAATCTATTCTCTTTTTATTCACTAAAATTACGAGAGACCATGAAAAGAGCCTTTGTTTATAAAGATGAGAAATCGCACAAATTTTGGACAATCGATTATAGCGGTAGCGATTTTGCGGTCAACTATGGTAAGTACGGCAATGCAGGAAAGTATGAAATAAAGGAATTCGACAGTGAGGAAGAATGCATTCGCGAAGCTGAAAAACTGATTCGCTCCAAACTGAAAAAAGGATATGTGGAAGATCCCGCGCTCGATTTCGACAATCGCCTTTATTTTGATGATGAAGAAATCGGTCTTCATCCTAAGACTTCTCATCCGCGTTTTACAGATCATTTTACAGACGATTTCTATTATGACTGCTCTGATGAAGAAGCGCCTTTCGGTAGCGATGAAGGGCATGACACGCTGTCTCACTTCTTTGAAAGCATACGCAAAAATCGTGATTTGGATGTGGAAGACTTTCCTCGAGCACTCATCGAAGACAATTGGGATATGCAATATTTGCCGGCGGATACATTGGATGAAGAAGTCGTCCGTGCCTTGATGCGGGATAAAGAGATGGATATGATACAAAGCGACATGGTGACTTATGCCACTGCTTTTGCTTGTGTTAAGGTTACGGGAAGGCTGAGTGCGTCGTTACGCGAGCGTGCGATTTATGCCATTCGCCGATTGGCTATGATGATGGGATATGAGCTTACTCCGACACAAAACCGCATGATTGCCGATTTGTCTTCCTTTGAATGCGACACCGATTAAGAGGCGGTAGCTCCCGGTATATGTGGAAAGACTTCCTTTACTTCACCCGCGGCGAACAGCGAGGCATACTTTTGCTTGCCTTGCTGATTCTCATTGTATTCTCGCTCCCCTCGTTGTATGAATATTTTCATGAACCGGATTCGCCCGATCCGGCTGAAACGGAGGCCTTCGAGCACGACTATCGGGAGTTCATGGCTTCGCTCGATTCGATAGAGACCCATCGAAAGAAGAGGAAATTTATTCCGAACTCCCGTCCCGAACTGACTCCCGAAATCTTCGACCCCAATACGGCCGACTCCGCGACTTTCTCTCGTATGGGATTGCCCGCATGGATGGTTCGTAACATTTTACGCTACCGGGCTAAACAAGGACGCTTTCGCCATCCTGAGGATTTTCGTAAGATTTACGGACTGACTTCCGGGCAATACGAAACCCTGTTGCCGTATATTCACATCAAAGAGCAAGTACCCGAATGGAAAAAGGATACGGTAAAAATCCGGTTGGCAGACGTGGTGCGTAAAGACAGTGTGGTGAAATATCCCGTCGGAACCGTGCTCGATCTGAACAGGGCGGATACGGCAGAGTTGAAAAAGATACCGGGCGTGGGGAGTGCCATCGCCCGCATGATTGTGGGCTACCGCTATCGTTTGGGGGGCTTCTGCCGGGTGGAACAACTGAATGAAATCCGACTGAACGCGGAGGTGTTGCGTCCGTGGTTTCGCGTCGACACCGCGGGCATTGCGCGCATCAACCTGAATCGTGCCGGTGTGCAGCGCATGATGAATCATCCTTACATCAATTTCTATCAGGCCAAGGTCATCGATCAGTATCGCAAGCGTAACGGCCGTCTGCGTTCCTTGCGGGATTTGTCTCTTTACGAAGAATTTTCGGAGGCCGATCTGTTGCGGATTCGCCCTTATGTCTGCTTCGACTGACGGATGCTCAATGGCTGATCATTCCGTCTACGATATGAATGGTGCGGTCGGTGAGCCGGGCCAGGCCTTCGTCGTGAGTGACGATGACAAAAGTTTGGCCGAGACGGTCGCGCAAGTCGAAGAACAGGCCGTGCAGTTCTTCCTTGTTTCGGGTGTCGAGACTGCCCGAAGGTTCGTCGGCCAATATCACGGCCGGACGATTGATGAGTGCGCGGGCCACCGCCACACGCTGTTTTTCGCCGCCGGACAGTTCGTTGGGTTTATGTCCGGCACGGTCGGACAATCCCATGAAATCAAGAATTTCCATCGCGCGGGTATGGGCTTCCTTTGCGGCCGTGCCTGCGATGAAGGCCGGAATCATGACGTTTTCCAAAGCGGTAAACACCGGGAGCAGCTGGTGAAACTGAAACACGAAGCCGATTTTCCGGTTGCGGAAAGCGGAAAGTTCCTTCTCCTTCATTCGTCCGACGGATGTTCCGTCAATGATTACCGTACCGGAATCGGGTACGTCGAGTGTGCCCATAATCTGAAGCAGTGTCGTCTTTCCCGCTCCGCTGGGGCCTACGATGCTGACCACTTCGCTCCGGCCGATGCTCAGGTCTATGCCTTTAAGCACTTGAAGCGTCCCGAAACTCTTGGTAATTCCTTCCATTTGTATCATGCCTGTTCTCCTCCTAATTTCTTGATGACGTAAGCGGCCAAATGACATCCGAACACTGCCGGCATATAGCTTACCGTGCCGCAGGTTGATTTCTTGTTTCGTTCGCTGTCGGTCAGCAACACGGCTTTGGGATCGGCCTGTTCGGTGCTGAACACCACGGGCAGTTTGCGTTTCATGCCCATCTTTTGCAGGCGTTTGCGCACGGCTTTGCTCAATCCGCAGTGGTAAGTATCCCACAAGTCGGCTTGCCGTACCTGCGTGATGTCGCTTTTGGCTCCGGCTCCCATGCTCGACACGATGCGGATGCGCCGTTTCAGGGCTTCGAAAATGAGGAAGCATTTGGGGCTGATGGTGTCGATGGCGTCGACGATAAAGTCATATCGGGCTTCTTCAAGCAGCCGGGGGATGTTTTCGTCTTTGAGGTAGATGGGAAGTACCTTCAATTCCACTTGCGGATTGATGTCGCGGAAGCGTTCGGCCAAGACTTCGGCCTTCGGTCTTCCCATGGACGAATGCAGGGCGGGCAGCTGGCGGTTGAGGTTGGTGGGCTGCACCGTATCGGCGTCTACCAAGGTCAGCTTTCCCACTCCCGCCCGGCACAGCATTTCGGCGGCATAGGCTCCTACGCCTCCCAGCCCCACGATTAACACATGTGCCCTGTTCAGTCGGTCTACACGCTGTTCGCCCAGCAGCAGTTGTGTGCGTTGTTGCCAATTTTCCATCGTCAATTCTTCTTGAACCATTTATAGAAACGTTTGCCTGCTTCCTTGTAGGGCTGTGCCTCGTTGTGTCCGCGCGGGTCGGAAAAGGACAGCACTTCCTGCGGATCGCCGAACTGGTCGGGATAGAGCACGATAAGGCTGTTGTTGGCGAAGTATTTGCTCAGTTGGTTGGGCAGGCGGTCGAACGATCCGTCGTGAGAAATGGAACCGCGTCGGGCGGAGATGATGACCAGCAAGTGGTCGAAGTTGACTTCTCCCGTAAGCAGGAGCAGGTCGTCCCAGTCCTGAAGTATGGAAAATTCGGTAAGGGTGCTGCTGTGTCGTTTCTCGATCAAAGGGCGCAGGCGCGCCAGTGTTTCTTCGGAGGCAAAAAAGTGAATCCGGCAGGTGAGAATGCCCGCCATTCGGCAGAAATGCGCCACCCACTTGGCAAATCCCGGCTCGTATTCGGCTTTCGGCGGCACGGCCACGATGATGCGTCGCAACGTGTTGAGGGGCATCAGAAATTTGGCAATCATCACTTCGCGATTCGTTCCTTTCAGCAAGTTCTCGGTGAGCGAGCCGAAGAAAGAGTCCACGATATTGGTTTTATGGTGCAATCCGATGATGATGCTCGTCGCGTCCTGCTCTTTCACCGTATGAATGATGCCCGATGCCACATTCAAGTCGTAACGGCTCACCGTGGTGAGGTCGACGTTGGCGGCGGCCGCCACTTTGGCGGACAGCTCAAGGTTGCGGCGGCTGCGGCTTCGTTCGCGTCCGGATTCGTCGGAATCGTTTTCCATCACACTCAGTGCGATCAGTCGGTCGCGTTGTTTGACATTGCGGATCAGCAGAGAGAGTCCCACGAGTTCTTCAATGGTTTCGGGGTTCTTCACCGGAATCAGGATATTCTCTTTGCCCTTGTCCGCATGTTCCTCGGGCTGGGTTTCGAGTTCCATGGTCATCTTGCGGGCGGCGCGTTCGGTGATGAAAGAACTGATGATGCACGTGAAGAGGATGAGCACGATGGTTCCGTTCAGCACGTCTTCGTTCAGCAGACGCTGTCCGTCGGGCATGATGATGTTGTAGCCCACCAGTACGGCTGCCAGCGTGGCGGCTGCCTGTGCGTTGCTCAAGCCGTACATGAGTTCGCGTTCGGTGACGCTCATGCGATAAATCTTCTGAGTGATCCAGCAAGCCACCCATTTGCTGAACAGGGCCATGACTGTCATCACTCCGGCCACTTTCATGGCACTGCCTCCGCCGAAAAGAATGTGAATGTCGATAATCATTCCCACCCCGATGAGGAAGTAGGGGATGAAGAGCGCATTGCCCACGAACTCCAGATGATTCATGAGCGGAGACACGTGAGGAATGAGCCGGTTCAGCACCAGCCCGACGAGAAACGCACCGAGGATGCCTTCCATGCCCACAAGTTCCATCAGTCCGGCTCCGAGGAACAGCATGCTCATCACGAAGACGTATTGAACCACCCCGTCGTTGTAACGCCGGAAGAACCATCGGCAGATGCGGGGAAAGGTATAGATGATGATGGCTCCCAGAATCACGATTTTGACGATGAGCCATATCCAGAAGCCTTCGGACGATTCGCCTTTGTAAAGGCCGCTGATTACGGCCAGCACGAGCAGCGTGAGCGTATCGGTAACGGCTGTTCCGCCCACGGCAATGCTTACGCTGCGCTGGCGGGAGATGCCGTAACGAATGACGATGGGGTAGGTGATCAGCGTATGCGAGGCGTACATGCTTGCCAGCAAGATCGACGTGATGAGTCCGTATTCCAAAATGAAAATATTGCTGGCAAGCCCCATGCACATGGGTAGAATAAAGGCCAACAGCCCCAGAACCAGTGCTTTCCCGCGCTGCTGCTTGAAGTCGCTCATGTTCATTTCCAGTCCGGCAAGGAACATGATGTAGTAGATGCCCACTTTGCCAAAGAGTTTGAAACTGCTGTCGTACATGAGCAGGTTCAGCCCGTGTTCTCCGATGGCGATTCCCGCCAGAATCATGCCCACAATGTGAGGGATGCGCAATTTGGAGAGAATGAGCGGCGCAAAGAGAATGATGGAAAGCACGAGGAAGAACACCCAAGTGGGAT
>JBHAEN010000012.1:0-22495 GCA_041855645.1 Bacteroides sp.
GCTCTTTTGACAACTTCATTGCAAACGCACTGTCGGCAATAGCAGCATATTGTTTCTTTGAAAAGAAACCCGCCATTGATGTGAGTTACATAAATGACGGGCAACTAAGAATCTTCTAAAATTATATCGAACTCACGTTAAATAGGGTTATTCCTTGAGGAAATAAAAACAAACGGGGCGATGATTTTTTGTTCATCGCCCCGCTTTTGTTTATCTCTGCTTATTCGAAAACTCCGTATCGCGTGGACAATAGTTTTCTGTCACCCAAAGTATTGTCTACACGGGCAACATTGATCCAGAATTTGTTTTCGCGCACACTTTCGATGGGGTATGCAGCTTTTTCCCGGCTATAAGAATGTGTCCAACTGTCGGCTACGATCTCATATTCCGGGTGGGGTGCATTTACCAATACATTATCCTCGGCCGATGCGGCTCCTTGCTTGACTTCTTGGATTTCTTCCCAGATATTGAGCATTACGTCGACAAAATTATTGAGTTCGGCCAGACTTTCACTTTCGGTGGGTTCTATCATCAAAGTGCCGTGAACGGGGAAGGATAACGTCGGGGCGTGGTATCCGTAGTCCATTAGGCGTTTGGCAATGTCACTTTCTGTGATGCCCGTTTCTTCGTTCAGTTTACGACATTCAAGGATCATTTCGTGCCCAACGAAGCCATTTTCTCCGCGATAGACTACTCCATAGGTGTCTTTCAGGCATGCAGCCAGATAATTTGCACTCAGGATGGCGATTCGTGTGGCTTGTGTCAGGCCTTCGGCTCCCATCATGCGTATGTATCCGTAGGTAATGGGGAGTACTCCGGCACTGCCGAACGGTGCGGACGATACTTGGTTCTGAGCATTTCCGAATAATGTGTGTCCGGGCAGGAAGGGAACGAGATGAGCGGCGACACAGATGGGGCCTACGCCGGGACCTCCTCCTCCGTGAGGTATGGCAAATGTTTTATGCAGATTGAGGTGACAAACATCGGCCCCGATAAAGCCGGGATTGGTGATACCTACCTGAGCGTTCATGTTGGCTCCGTCCATGTAGACTTGTGCGCCGACACTGTGGATGATTTCGCAGATCTGTCGGATTTCGGTTTCAAAAATACCGTGTGTGGATGGATAGGTAATCATCAGGGCAGCCAGATCTTGGCGATTTTCTTCTGCTTTGGCCTTAAGATCGTTCATGTCCACGTTGCCGTTTTCGTCGCAAGCACAAGTGACAGTGAGGAATCCTGCCTGTATGGCCGATGCCGGATTGGTTCCATGCGCCGATTCCGGAATGAGAACTTTGTTGCGATGTCCTTCTCCGATACTTTCCAAATAGGAGCGGATGACGCGTAATCCTGCGTATTCGCCCGAAGCTCCCGAGTTGGGTTGAAGGCTGACGCCGGCAAATCCGGTGATTATTTTCAGGTCTTCGCTCAGGTTATGGATCAGTTCGCGATAGCCTGCGGCCTGATCTTCGGGCACGAGAGGATGTATGTTCATCATTTTGGGATTGCTGAGAGGCAGCATTTCTGCGGCGGCATTCAGCTTCATGGTACACGATCCGAGCGAGATCATGGAATGAGCCAATGAAATATCTTTGCGATCCAGGCGTTTGATGTAACGCATCATTTCCGTTTCCGTATGATATTTATGGAAAACTTCGTGAGCGAGGAAGTCGGATTGGCGACGTAATTCGGTTTTGATGACACATTGTTCGAGAACTTCATTGAGCTTCTGATAGTCTTTGCCCGCTGCCACTGCAAAGACGGAAAGCAGAGCATTGCAGGCGGCGATGTCTGTTGTTTCGTCAAGGCTGAAACCTACGTCTCCGTGATCATAATAACGAAGATTGATTTCTTTGCTCAGGGCAATCGTGCGAATCTGCTGAGCGGAAATTTGTTCGGGAAGCCGGAAGCGGAGCGTGTCGAAATACTGTTCGTTGACAGAAATGTAACCGAGTTTCTTGATTTCTTTTTCCAACAGGGCGGTCATGCTGTGAATGCGCAAAGCGATATTGGTAAGCCCCTGCGGACCGTGATATACGGCATAGAATCCGGACATGGTGGCCAGAAGAGCTTGTGCCGTACAGATGTTGGATGTCGCTTTTTCGCGCTTGATGTGCTGCTCGCGTGTTTGCAAAGCCATACGGTAGCATAACTTGCCGTATTTGTCTTTGGAAAGTCCGATGATGCGTCCCGGAACATATCGCTTATATTCGTCTCGTGTTGCGAAGAAGCCGGATGAGGGTCCGCCGTAGAACATGGGAATACCGAAACGTTGAGCCGATCCGAAGGCGATATCCGCTCCCCATTCTCCCGGAGGAGTCAATAAAGTCAGGCTCAGCAGATCGGTGGCAACAGCTACTTTGCAGTCGGCAGCATGTGCTTTCTTTACAAATTCTGCGTAATCTTCCACATTGCCGCTTGCATTGGGATATTGCAATACGCAGGCAAATATTTCGCTCGAAGGAGTAAAATCCCGGAATTTACCCACTTGCAACTTGATGCCCTGCGGGATGGCTCGTGTAGTCATCACGGCCAATGTTTGCGGAAAGACCTGTTCGTCTACAAAAACGACATTCGCATCGGATTTTTGTTGGGCGCGTGAACGCAAGGCATACATCATGCTCACGGCTTCGGCAGCCGCAGTGGCCTCGTCCAGCAAAGAGCAGTTGGCAAGAGGCAACGAAGTCAGGTCGCTGACTACGGTTTGAAAGTTCATCAGTGCCTCCAGACGTCCTTGCGAGATCTCGGCCTGATAAGGGGTGTATGAGGTGTACCACACAGGGTTTTCAAATACATTGCGCTGAATTACGGCAGGAGTGATGGTGTTGTACCAGCCCATGCCGATATAAGTGGAGTAGAGCTTGTTCTTTTCAGCCATCCGGCTGATGTGTTTGGCGTATTCGCTCTCCGTGAGTGGTTTTTCCAGTGGCAAGAATTCTTTCAATAAGATATTCGACGGGATGGTCTGCTTAATCAATTCGTCGAGTGAACTCACGCCAATTTTTTGAAGCATCACAGGGATATCCTGTTCGCTGATGCCGATGTGACGGCTTGCTAATGAATCGGTTTTCATGTCGATAAAAGAGTTTTTATTGGATATGTTAGTGTTATGAGAGATGTTTAAGGTTTCTGAGGAAGGGATTTTCAACTTTCTCCATTCCTATGGTTGTGGGATCGCCATGTCCGGGATAAACCACGGTTTCGTCGGGAAGAACGAATAACCGGCGACAGATGTGATCAATCAGCATATCGAAGTTTCCCCCTTTGAGATCGGCGCGTCCGATGCTTCCGCGGAAGAGTACATCGCCCGAAAACATACAGTTGTTCTCCTTATTATAAAATACAAGACTTCCGGGAGAATGACCCGGCACCTGAATAACTTCCAGACGCGTTTTCCCGAAAGTAATCACGTCTCCGTCATTCAAATATTGAGTAATGTGGGCAGGAGGATCGGGCAGAGGGAAGCCGAACATGCGACTTTGCCCCGGAGCTTGCTCTATCCAGTATTCGTCGGCCCGGCTTGCTTGGGCTTCCAATCCGAATTCCTGTTTCAGAAAGTTGTTTCCGAAGATGTGATCCAGATGCAGGTGCGTGTTGAGAAGGTGTTTTACATTCAAATCGTTGTTAAGAATAAATTTCTTCAGGGTCTGTTTCTCTTCATCATAATAACATCCCGGGTCGATAATGACAGCCTCTTGAGTTTCGTCCCACAGCACATAGCAATTCACGGGGAACATATTAAATTCAAATCTCTTTATTTTCATATATCATGGATTAGCGGTATTACAGCGGTAAATATACCACTTTCTTGGTTTGGAAAAACTCCTCTTCAAACGCTTTGCTCAGTTCGTAAATCATGGTTTTATGTTTGAATGGAGTGATTTCATTCGCCAATTCGCCTCCTTTTAAGCAGATAAGTCCGTTGGGAAGTGCATTCTGTTGGCGGGGAGAAATGTTTTTTCGGACTATCTTGGTCAAATCGCCGAGCGGCATTACTGCACGGCTGACGACAAAATCGAATTGCTGCTTTTCTTCTTCGGCGCGTGCGTGCCGGAAAGTCACATTCGAAAGTCCGATGGACTGTGCCACTTCGGTGGCGACCCGTATTTTCTTGCCTATGCTGTCGACCAGATGGAAGTGACATTCAGGAAACAGAATGCTCAGCGGAATGCCCGGAAATCCTCCACCTGTTCCCAAGTCCATAATATGCGTACCCGGGCGGAATGATATTATCTGGGCAATACCTAATGAGTGCAGTACATGATGCGTATATAAATTCTCAATATCCTTTCGGGAGATGACGTTGATTTTGGCATTCCATTCGAGATAGAGAGGGTATAAGGCGGCAAACTGTTTTTGTTGGGTCTCCGTCAGTTGAGGGAAGTATTTAAGAAGAATATCCACGCTGTTTTGAGTCGTTAGCAAAATGTATGTTGCAAGGCTTATCTCAGTTGTTTCAGTATAGGATGACTGCCCAGAAGGTGTTCCATGGCATCATAAGCGATGCTCACCGATACGGGCCCCGTGGAGTAGGGGGTAATCTCGTACACATTATAATAAAAGGTGATGCCTTGTTTGTCTAAATAGAAGTTCTCCGTAGGTTCGATGTCGCCGGTCGACCCATAGCCCAAATCTTCGAGTTCTTCACGGGTTTTTACTTGACGATCGGCCATTAACTGATTCCAGATAAGGTCTGTAAGCGGCTTTTGATAACTGCCGACGAAGAGATCGTCCAATCTGATCGGGCGCATCAGCGTGAGGTCCATATTGAGGAATGTAGTCATGTAGATGCCGTGTGCGCCGCCCGTATATTCATCATAGAAAACACAGTAGGTCAGCAA
Source organism: Bacteroides sp. (assembly GCA_041855645.1). Classification (GTDB taxonomy): domain Bacteria; phylum Bacteroidota; class Bacteroidia; order Bacteroidales; family Bacteroidaceae; genus Bacteroides. The sequence goes on from JBHAEN010000012.1 coordinate 4,839, forward strand.
GTCGCCTTCATAGAACCGGACGGATGTCCGGATATTTTTGGAGTATGCATACCAGCCGCCGATCGACTCCTCATCCTCCTTGTTTTTTTGGTCTTCCAAATACATGGGTTCGAGGTTATTCCTGTAATCCTCGATATATTCTTGCACATATTTTTCGGAAACTTCTTTCGGATCTTCGCCGATGTATCTCTCGCCGAAAGCGATGGCGGTGAAGAAAGCGTTCAAGCTGTCTTTGATGGCATTGTCGGAAGAACGGGACACGTAGACAAAGCGGGTGGCGATTTGACAGCCCGGTTTGGTCGTGTCGTTAAAAAGGTATGCGGTATGGTCTGTCTGAACACTGTCGAATGTCAGATCACCGACACCGCGGCCCACTTTGTTATGGCAGGAAAATAAAAAGCCGCTTAATGTAAGAAGAAAGGTTATAACGCTTATCGTTTGTTGTTTCATTGCCGTAATTCCATGTAAATCTATTATTGAAAGGCGGTTTACCTATCGACAAATATAGATAATTAACGGATATGGAGAATAAAAAAACAAAAAAAAATACCGTGCGTTTCGCTTACTCCGTAACTTTGCGACTAACAAAACGAAAGCAATGAAATATGCCTGTATTTTATGGATGCTTCTTTGGAGCATGAGTACGCAAGCGCAGGTGCGCGGTGTGGTAAAAGATAAAACGGGTGAACCTCTTCCGGGAGCCAATGTTTCCTGGCTTCATTCCGCTCATGGCGTGACGACTTCCCAAGACGGTTCTTTTTCTATTCATAAAGCCTCGAACAGTCATCTGTTGGTCATCAGTTTTATCGGTTTCCGTAGCGATACGATCCGGGTATCCGGTCGCGACGATATGCTTGAGGTAATTCTTCAAGAAGGTGTGGAACTGGCTGAAGTGAACGTAACAAGCCGGCGGATCGGGACGATGAAACTGAGAAGCAGTGTGATGAACGAAGATATGATAAGCAGTGCCGAACTGACACGCGCCGCATGTTGCAATCTTGGCGAGAGCTTTGTCACCAATCCTTCGGTCGACGTAAATTACTCGGATGCGGCTACCGGAGCCAAGCAGATTCAGCTTTTGGGACTTTCGGGAACTTACGTACAGTTGCTTACCGAGAACATGCCGAATTATCGCGGAGCTTCGGCTCCTTACGGATTGGGCTATGTGCCCGGTCCGTGGATGGAAAGCATTCAGGTGTCCAAAGGTATTTCATCGGTAAAGAATGGCTATGAGGCCATTACCGGACAAATCAATGTGGAGTTCAAAAAACCTCAGAACCCTGAAGCCGATTGGGTGTCGGTCAATCTGTTCGGTGCGAGTACCGGTCGTTTTGAAGCGAATTCGGACGCAACGTTCAAAATCGATAAGCGTTGGAGCACCTCGTTACTTGCGCATTATGAAAACGAAAACAAGTTGCACGACGCCAACGGAGACGGCTTTGCAGACATTCCCCGCATCGAGCAGTATAACTTATGGAATCGTTGGGTGTATATGGGCGATCGATATGTTTTTCAAGCAGGCGTTAAAGCTTTGGGAGAGACTCGGAACGGAGGTCAGTCGGCACACCACCAGTCCCCGGCGGCCGATCCCTATGAAATCGGCATCGACAGCAGACGCTATGAATTGTTTGCCAAGAATGCCTACGTTTTCGACAAGGAAAAAAATACGAACATGGCACTCATTCTTTCTTCCTCATGGCACAATCAAGATTCTTTTTATGGCCGTAAGATATACGATGTGGAACAAACGAATCTGTATGCTTCATTGCTTTTTGAAACGGAATTGGGGCAGTTGCATAAACTGTCGGCGGGATTGAGTTTCAATTATGACGGATACGATCAACGCTATCGGCTGTCCAATGACGCAACCCTTCCTCTGACCGATAAATTGGCGAAAGAATCGGTTCCGGGAGGATACATGCAATATACACTGAGTTTGAATGAACAACTGACGTGGATGGTCGGGTTGCGTGCCGATTACAGCAACCGGCATGGATTCTTCATGACACCCCGCACCCATATCAAATATACTCCGAACGAGTTTGTTCACTTCCGCCTTTCGGCGGGAAAGGGCTATCGTTCCGGGCAGGTTTTGGCAGAGAACAATTACTTGCTCGCCGGTAGCCGCAAAGTGAGCGGGGCAGATGATTTGAGGCAGGAAGAGGCGTGGAACTACGGGTTCAGCGTGTCGGGTTATATTCCGTTATGGGGAAAGACGCTCACCCTGAACGGAGAGTATTATTATACGGACTTCATCAACCAATGGGTGATCGACATGGATTCCGATCCGCATGAAATCGCTTTCCGCAATCTCGACGGACGTTCTTTTTCCCATGTGTTTCAAGTGCAGGCAAACTATCCTTGTTTTGACGGATTTACGCTGACCGCGGCTTACCGGCGAACCGATGTGCGTTCCACCTACGGCGGTATCCGTTTGGAAAAACCCTTGACGAGTAAGTATAAAGGTCTGATTACGGCCTCTTATCAGCCCGGATTGGGCAAATGGCAGTTCGACGCCACATACCAGTTGAATGGCGGCGGAAGGATGCCCACGCCTTATGTCTTGCCCGACGGAAGTCAGTCTTGGGCATCCCGATTCGGAAGTTTTGGACTGCTTAGCGCGCAAGTCACCCGTTACTTCCGTCGTTGGTCGGTTTACATAGGAGGAGAAAATCTGACGAACTTCAAACAGAAGAATCCTATCATAGACGCATCGAACCCCTGGGGAAATCGTTTTGACCCTACCATGATTTGGGGGCCTATTCACGGAGCGAAGGCTTACATCGGCTTCCGCTTTAATTGGGAAAGAAGCTGACCGGAGGAACCGGTATGTTACATATTTACTCATTAACAACAAATTGAATTATGAAGACAAGAAAAGCGTGGATTACATTCCTGATGGCTTTCGTGTGTGCGGGAGCTCTTATGGCGAAAGACATTCGTGTCGTTATCTTTAAAGTCGATCAAATGGAGTGCGCCAACTGTGAACGTAAGGTGCAGAAGAACATGAAGTTCGAAAAAGGAGTGACCAAACTGGTGACGGAATTGAAAAGCAAGACGGTGACGATAACCTATGACGCCGACAAAACTTCGGTGGAACAGTTGCGTGACGGATTCAGGAAATTCAATTACCAAGCCAGCGTAATGAACCATCAAAAGGATGCCGACATGGCGGTGAAAGACTCCAAGCAAGCCTTGAAAGACGCTAAGAAGAGTGAAAAAGAAGCGAAAGCGGCCATAAAGGAATCCAAAGAGCAGGTAAAGAAAGCCCGTGAAGAGGAGAAGCAGACCAAGCAGGCCGTTAAGGATGCCAAAGAAGCTGCCAAGGATGCCAAGGCTGCCGCCAAAGAAGCCAAACAAAAAGCCAAGGAAAGACCGGAATGAAACTTTTTCTAATCTGAACCGTCTGTGGGAAAGAAAATCAGAAAAACATTTCCCGTGCTCCATTTACATTGTGCGGGATGTGCAGGCAATGTCGAGCGTACCGTCGCGCGTCTTGAAGGCGTGAATGAGGTTTCGGTCAATCTGTCTGCCAACCAGCTGTCGCTGGTTTACGAAGAGGGGAAGCAAACGCCCGAAACCATTCGTGCGGCTGTCGTCGCGGCCGGCTATGATTTGATTGCGGACGAAGAACGCAGAGAAGAACGGCAAGAAGAGGAACAGCGTCGAAATTACCGGACCCTGAAGCACCGGGTGGTCGGCGCATGGGTGCTCTCCGTGCCGCTTTTGCTGCTTTCGATGGTGTGGATGCACGCGCCTTACGGCAATGAGATCCAGCTGTTGCTCTCGGCTTGCGTACTTGTGTTTTTCGGGCGGAGTTTCTTCGTCGGAGCGTGGAGACAAGCCAAGTTGGGCCGCTGCAACATGGATACGCTGGTGGCGCTGAGCACCTCGATTGCTTTTCTTTTCAGTGTGTTTAACACGTTCTTTCCCCATTTTTGGCTTTCGCGCGGACTCGATCCGCATGTTTATTTCGAGGCTTCGGCCGTCATTGTCGCTTTCGTACTCACAGGAAAACTGATGGAGGAACGCGCCAAAGGAAACACTTCGGCAGCCATCCGCAAGTTGATGGGTATGCAGCCTAAGACAGCCCGTGTGCGGCGCAACGGGACAGAAACGGAGATTCCCATCGAAAACCTGCAAGTGAACGATCTCGTGATCGTTCGTCCCGGAGAACAGATTCCCGTGGACGGCATGCTTGAGGAAGGCAATTCGTATGTGGACGAAAGCATGATCAACGGCGAACCTCTTCCTATGGAGAAGTCGCCGGGCGACAAAGTTTTGGCAGGAACGATCAATCAAAAAGGAGCATTTGTCGCGGTGGCTTTACAAGTGGGGCACGACACCATGCTTTCCCGCATCATTCGCTTGGTTCAGGAAGCTCAGGGCAGCAAAGCCCCCGTACAGCGTATCGTTGACCGGGTGACGGGCATTTTCGTTCCCGTCGTTCTGGCGATTTCCCTTTTCACGCTGTTGCTCTGGCTTTTGATCGGGGGAAGTGCTTACGTTTCTCACGCTTTGCTTTCGGCCGTGTCCGTGCTGGTCATTGCCTGTCCTTGTGCGTTGGGGCTGGCCACACCCACCGCCCTGATGGTGGGCATCGGAAAGGCGGCGGGCAAACACATCCTGATTAAAGACGCGGTGGCTCTGGAGCAGCTCCGGCAGATTGATATGGTGGTGCTCGATAAAACCGGTACATTGACCGAAGGACGTCCGACGACCACGGATTGGTTGTGGTCTGAAACCGGGGCGGAGGAAAGCAAGTCCGTTTTATTGGCCGCCGAGCTGAAATCGGAACACCCTTTGGCCGCTTCCATCGTCGATGCTTTGCAGGCCGAACAGGTGGAGCCCGCCCCGATCGAACACTTTGAAAGCCTTACGGGGAAAGGCGTCAAAGTTGTCGGATCGGGCCGGGAGTATTGGGTGGGCAGTCATAAACTGTTGAAAGAGGAAGGGGCTTCCGTGTCCGAGGCACAGCGCGAGGAAGTGGAAAAGCTTGAAAACGAAGGAAAGGGTATCGTCTACTTCGGCACGGGAAATCGCCTGTTGGCGGTGATTGCCGTTTCCGATCCGGTGAAGCCGACTTCGAGGCAAGCCATCGAGGCTCTGAAACATCGTCGCATCGAAGTCTGCATGCTGACCGGCGATGGCGGGAAAACGGCAAGTTCGGTGGCTTCGCAACTCGGTATCGGGCGTTTCGTCTCGGACGCTCTGCCCGACGATAAAGCCGCATTCATTCAATCGCAACAGCAACAAGGGCGCAAGGTGGCCATGGTTGGCGACGGCATCAACGATTCGCAGGCCTTGGCACTGGCGGATGTCAGCATTGCGATGGGAAAAGGTACGGATGTGGCCATGGACGTGGCCATGGTGACGTTGATGACTTCCGACCTTTCTTTGCTTCCCGAAGCCATTGACTTGTCCAAACAAACGGTGCGCCTGATTCGCCGGAATCTTTTTTGGGCATTTATCTATAATCTTATCGGCATTCCCATTGCCGCCGGCATTCTTTTCCCCGTGAACGGCTGGCTGCTTAATCCCATGCTTGCGGGTGCGGCTATGGCTTTTTCCAGTGTGTCGGTGGTGCTCAGCTCGCTCAGTTTGGCCCGTCGTTGAGCGAAATCCCCGCGGCACCTACGGTTCGCATCCGGAGAAAGGGTGTCCTCCTGTTGGGATATTCACGCTCTTATATGTCGGTGTTTTGTAAAATTCTTTCATTTCTCTTCGTGAGACCGATTTCGGAATCGATCGAGATTCCGAACGGCTCTCAGACCCCTCAGAACGGGCTTTTCCGAATCACGTGCATTTGACGTCTGAAATGCGTGCATTCAATCTCTGAAATGCGCGTGTTTCAGCTGTGAAATGCACGCATTTCAGACGTCAGATGCGTGCATTTCGGAAATCGGGGAAATCGTGTAAAAAAAAGAGATAATCGGGAGCAGGATGAAACAGGTGTAAAATCCTTCAAGCGGGGCTTACTTTTTTCAGAAGAGATAGGAATGGAGAGAGCAGAGACTTCACACTTTTAAACCGACTTCGGACACTTCGAAAATCCTTTCCGTATCGACCGTAAATTCTCTTTTATCGGGTAGAGTGTTTTCATTATTCTGTTTTTTTCATTTACTTTGGACGCTCCAATTCTGTCCGCTGTGCGGCCGGGAGAGGACAATAGACCAATGAACTCAAACCTGTAAACACATGAAACAAGAAAACGAAAAACATGCCGGGCTACCCGAAAACGCTTTTCGGGAATTGAAACCGGGCGAAAACTATGAACCTTTGATGAGTCCCCAACGAACCTATCCTGAAGTAAATTTCTGGTCGGTGACCTGGGGGATTGCCATGGCCGTGCTGTTCTCGGCCGCAGCGGCCTATTTGGGCCTGAAAGTAGGACAGGTGTTCGAAGCCGCCATCCCCATTGCCATCATTGCCGTGGGCGTTTCGGGAGTTGCGAAGCGGAAGAACGCACTGGGCGAAAATGTCATCATTCAATCCATTGGAGCCTGTTCGGGCGTAATTGTGGCCGGAGCCATCTTTACACTGCCCGCCTTGTACATTCTTCAGGCAAAATATCCTGAAATGACGGTCAACTTTCTGGAGGTCTTCGTAAGCTCCTTGCTGGGCGGTGTGTTGGGTATTCTGTTTTTGATTCCTTTCCGTAAATACTTCGTCAGCGACATGCATGGCAAATATCCCTTCCCCGAAGCGACGGCCACTACGCAGGTGCTCGTGTCGGGCGAAAAGGGAGGCAGTCAGGCCAAACCTCTGCTGATGGCGGGACTTGTCGGCGGACTTTACGATTTCATCGTGGCCACCTTCGGTTGGTGGAGCGAGAACTTCACGACTCGCGTGTGCGCTGCCGGTGAAATGCTGGCGGATAAAGCCAAACTCGTGTTCAAAGTCAATACGGGAGCTGCCGTATTGGGGCTGGGCTATATCGTGGGGCTGAAATACGCTTCCATCATCTGTGCCGGTTCGCTGGCTGTTTGGTGGATAATCATTCCGGGCATGTCTGCCATCTGGGGAGACGCCGTGCTCAATCAGTGGAATCCCGAAATAACGGCGACCGTAGGCTCCATGAGTCCCGAAGACATCTTTAAATATTACGCCAAGAACATCGGTATCGGCGGCATTGCCATGGCCGGCATCATCGGTATCATCCGTTCGTGGGGAATCATCAAAGGTGCGGTTGGGCTGGCTGCCAAAGAGATGAAGAACAAAGGAGATGTTAAGACTGAGGTTGTTCGCACCCAACGCGACATTCCCATGAAGATCATTGCCGGCGGATCGATTTTTACTTTATTGCTGATTGTCGCCTTTTTCTACTTCGACGTGATGCAGGGTAACCTCGTTCACACTTTGGTCGGTATACTTCTGGTGGCGGGCATCTCGTTTCTTTTCACCACCGTTGCGGCCAATGCAATAGCCATTGTGGGCACGAATCCGGTTTCGGGAATGACGTTGATGACTCTGATACTGGCCTCGGTTGTTATGGTTGCTGTGGGTCTTCGCGGTCCTTCGGGAATGATTGCCTCGCTCATCATGGGAGGTGTGGTTTGCACGGCCTTGTCGATGGCCGGAGGATTCATCACCGACTTGAAAATAGGTTACTGGCTGGGAACCACACCCGCCAAACAAGAGGTGTGGAAGTTCCTCGGAACCATTGTTTCCGCAGCTACCGTGGGCGGTGTGATGATCATACTCAATAAAACTTACGGATTTACGGACGGTTCGTTGACCGCTCCTCAAGCCAATGCCATGGCTGCCGTCATCGAACCTTTGATGAGCGGTGTCGGTGCTCCGTGGTTGCTCTATGGCGTCGGTGCCGTGCTTGCCGTTGTGCTGACGTTCTTTAAAATTCCGGCCTTGGCTTTCGCTCTGGGTATGTTTATACCTTTGCAGTTGAACGTACCGTTGGTAATCGGCGGCGCCGTGAACTGGTATGTGACGACTCGCAGTAAAGATGCTGCCGTCAACGCCGCACGAGGAGAGAAGGGTACTCTGCTCGCCTCCGGATTCATTGCCGGCGGTGCCTTGATGGGAGTAGTCAGTGCAGCGATGCGTTTCGGCGGAATCAACTTGGTCAACGAGGCTTGGCTCAATAATGTACTTTCCGAAGTACTTGCTCTCGTGGCTTATGTGCTGTTGATACTCTACTTCATCAAGAGTTCTTTGCGTACAAAATAAGCCCGATGTGTATGAAAATGCGTGTTTGTGCATGTATGTTGTGTGTCATGACCGGAATTTTGTCGGCACAGGAACCGGCCGGCAGACTCGTTTCGGACGCGCGGGGAGCTTCCGTGCTGCGTGTGGGCATGACTTATCTGGGGCGACCGTACGCTGCTGGAATGCTCGAACAGACGGAAGAAGAGCGGCTGCTCGTCAGGACGGATTCGGTGGATTGCATCATTTTCGTGGAGAACGTGTTGGCCGAAGCCATGGGCGGTTCTTTTGAAGACAACCTTCGGAAGATTCGATACAGAAACGGTTTGATCGACGGATACGCTTCCCGTTTGCACTACATTGCCGACTGGGTGGATAACGGCGTGCGCAACGGATTCCTTGCCGATGTGACGGCATTGTATTGTCCGCAAATCGACACGTTGTCGATTTTCTACATGTCGACACATGCCGATCGGTATAAGCATTTGGCTCATTCGTCCGCCAATGTCGAGCGTATCAGAATGTGCGAACAATCGCTTACGGGGAAATCCGTCCACGTACTGCACAAAGAAAACTTGCCGGATAAGGGTCTTGACTGGATTCATTCGGGCGACATCATCGCTTTGACAACCGATGTTCCCGGATTGGATGTGGCTCATGTGGGAATAGCCTGTTACAAGAAAGGGAAATTGCATTTGCTTCATGCATCTTCCGTGAGTCTGAAAGTGGAAATCAGTGAAGAACCGCTCAGCGGATTATTGAAGAAGCACCGGAAATGGACAGGCATACGGGTTGTCCGGTTGCTGCCGTGAGTAGTCTCAAGTCACGCTTCTTTCCATAATTCAATACCCTGCCGACGGAGAGCATCGCACTCTGTGGGCAGGGTATTTCTCTATGGGTGGCGAACTGTTGCGGCCGCTTGTCCGGCTATGGTGTCATAAACGGAGCAGGCGGGAAAGCTCTTCTCGGAGGTGTTGCTTTACGGCATTCAAAGACACTTCATCGTTCAGTTCCCGACTCAACGAAGTAACGCCCTTATCGACGAACCCGCAAGGATGAATATAGCTGAAATAGCGTAAGTCGGTATTTACGTTAAAGGCTAAACCGTGCATGGTGACGTAGTGGCTGCTTCGTACTCCAATGGCACAAATTTTCCGGGCGTGCGGCGTGCGGCCGTCTAACCATACGCCGGTCGCTCCGTCGAGCCTTCCCGCGGTAATGCCGTAAGATTCACATACGCGAATCACGGCTTCTTCCAGCAGATGGACGTATTCTTTTAGTCCTAAATGAAATTCTTCCAGATTGATAATCGGGTAACAGACCAATTGGCCCGGTCCGTGGTAAGTGATGTCTCCTCCTCTGTCGATGTGAAACAGCGAAGCTCCGACGGCCTTTAGCTGTTCGTCCTGTAACAGCATGTTTTGCTGTTTGCCACTTCGCCCCAGCGTATATACATGGAGATGTTCGCAGAAAACAATCCGGTTTTCGTATGCCTGCTTTTGTTCTTTGGCGCGGATGATGGAGTCGAAATGCTCGGTCTGACGTTGCCACGCTTCGGCATACGGAATCAGTTCCCAATCGGTAAATGTAGTGTTCATGGCTGTTGTGTGGATATTGTGAAGCCTGTGACGCGGTGGTTTATGCCGGCACAGGCTCCTTTATGAAAATAAATCGGTACTTTTTTATTTGTCTTTGGCAGTCATGTCGCCTTGTATGTAGAGGCGAACCATCTCTGTCTTGGCGTTGGTACGCAAGGTAATCGACTTTTTGAATTGTCCCGGATATTTTCCGGTTCCGTTGTACGTTACCTTAATCGTTCCTTTCTTACCGGGCATAACCGGTTCTTTCGTATGTTCGGGCACGGCACATCCGCAAGAAGCCACAGCCTGATGGATGACCAAAGGCGCGGTTCCGGTATTGGTGAAGGTGAAGACACATTCCACCACGGGATTGCTTTCCGAGAACTTGCCGAAGTCGTGTTGAGTTTTATCGAATTTGATGTCGGCGCCGCTTTGTGCAAAAGCCATGCTGATGCTTACGGCCATAAGTGTGATTGCAAGTGCTATCTTTTTCATAATGGGTGGTTGATTACAAAGTGAAACACCATGACGGTTGCTATTTTCGCAGGTCGAAACCCAGCATCATGCCATCATATTTATTGGCAATGGAGCTGATGGTGCTGAGGGTGGCATTGCTTGATTTACTACCAAGGAAGGCCATTATCTTCAGCAACTTGTCCGAATTGAACAACAAGTCGACGGCTCCCGAAGAACAGTTGACTTTGGCCGGTACGCTCAGTAACTTCAGGTAAGTGAGTGTGACTTGCTTGGTTGAATGATCGTATGAATAAGTACCGTTCATGGTGCGTTTGCCCACTTGGGTGACAAAAGTGCTGTCGGCATTGAACGTGAAAGCCATTTTTCCCGAGGTGATGCCTATTTTCTTGAGTTGTTCGCTCAGTTTGCTTTCGACCGTGGACGAGGCAACGGTTCCTCCGGCTTTCATCAGAAGGTTGTCCGATTTGAACTCTACGGCGGGTTTGCTGTATGTCCATGTGCCGGTCAGGTCTATGTTTTCCGTTTCTCCGGTAATGGAGTTCACCACTTTCTCGACATTGTCTTTGGAAAACAAGTCCTTCAATGATTGGGCATAGCTGCTTGAGGCGGTAGTGCCGGTCAATATGCAGGCTAAAATAAAAAAGCGTCTTTTCATCTTTCTTTTGAATATTGTTCTTTGTTGATGGTTGCTATGTATTGTAAGATCTCCGTTCTTCCCGTTCGGTTCTCGGAAGAGGAAATGAAGTAGGGGGGGAGCTCTTCCCATTGTTTGCGCAGTTCATGCAGATAGGCGTTGATGTGCATCTTTACTAGTCCGCTTTTCAGCTTGTCGGTTTTGGTAAAGATGATGGCAAAAGGCACACTGTTTTCACCCAGCCATTCCATAAACTCCAAATCAATCTTTTGCGGTTCCAGACGACAGTCTACCAAAACAAAGAGATTGGTCATCTGCTCACGTTCGAGAATATAGTCTTCGATGATGGTGCGTATTTGTTCTTGGCCTTTGTGTCCGCGTTTGGCATAACCATATCCGGGCAAGTCGACCAAATACCAATTCTTATTGATGAGGAAGTGATTGATGAGCATGGTTTTGCCGGGAGTTGAAGAAGTCATGGCCAAACCTTTTCGGGCTGTCAGCATGTTGATCAGACTCGATTTTCCCACATTCGATCGGCCTATAAATGCGTATTCGGGGAAAATACCCGACGGACATTTTTTTACATCGGTGTTGCTGATGACAAATTCGGCACTTGTTATTTCCATGCGCTATGGCGTTTGTTTACGTGCTTTGCGGCACTTTGTTCGGGCACAAAGGTACTATTTTTGAAACATATCCGTATCTTTGCCCGCAAAAGTTAAATATTATTTGCCTTTTATATACATTATGAATCGACAATATCCTTCGGTACTGCTGGAGAAAGCGGTGGACGAATTTGCCAAACTGCCCGGCATCGGTAGAAAGACGGCGATGCGTTTGGTGCTTCATCTGTTGCGTCAGGAGACGAAAACCGTGGAAAGTTTCGGACAAGCTGTCATTACGTTGAAGCGGGAAGTAAAGTACTGTAAGGTTTGCCATAACATTTCGGACACGGAAATTTGCGGCATTTGTGCCGATCCGCAGCGTGAGGTTTCTACGGTTTGTGTGGTCGAAAACATCCGTGATGTGATGGCTGTGGAGGCGACACAACAATACCATGGCTTGTATCATGTGCTGGGCGGAGTGATTTCACCGATGGATGGAGTAGGTCCGAGTGATCTGGAAATCGAGAGTCTGGTCAATAGAGTGACAACGGGAGAGGTCGACGAAGTGATTCTGGCCTTGAGCACAACAATGGAAGGCGATACAACCAACTTTTATATTTATCGCAAACTGGAAAAAACGGGAGTGAAACTCAGCGTCATCGCCCGAGGCGTCTCTGTGGGCGACGAACTGGAATATGCCGATGAAGTTACTTTGGGACGCAGCATCGTGAATCGGACGCTTTTCACGGGAGCAGTGTAACAATAAATGAATAAGAACGGACATGGAAGATCAAGTGAAGCAAACCGTCAGGCATTTGAACATTGCCTATATTCTCTTTTGGACCACTCCTGCATTTCTGATGGGGTTGGGCGAACTGGATGTTCTCCCCGTTGGCATGTGGGCGGAAAACACGCGGTTTGTTTACGTTTTTGAGACAATCGACATCTTGCTGACTGCTCTTTTTGTGCCTTTGTCTCTCAAGTCGTTTGGCCGTGCGCTGAAAAGAATGGATAAATTGTCGTTGTCCGAAGCATTGAAACAATATGAACGTTGGAGTTACATCCGTTTGGGCATGTTACAAGCAGTGGTGATCTTCAGTGCATTGGGATACTATTTGTTGCTTTGCAATACCGGTAATCTCTGTATGCTGATCGGTCTTGCCGCTTCTCTCTTTTGCTTGCCGGGTGAAAAACGATTGCGCAACGAACTGTGTATCACAACCGATTCGGAATAACGAGGCATGGAAAGTATTTTCCTTTATAACGACCGCATTTCTTTGCGGGCTGTGGAGCCGGAAGATATCGGAGTCATGTATGAAATAGAAAACGATCCGTCGCTTTGGGATATCAGCAATTTCACCGTGCCTTATTCCAGATACATGCTTCGCCGATATATCGAGGACACTCAATGCGATGTCTTTGCCGACAAACAGATTCGCCTGATGATAGTCGGCCGGACAGACCCTGAAATCGTCATCGGTATGATCGATATTACGGAATTTACGGCGCTTCACAGGCGCGGCGAAGTAGGAGTCGTGGTACGCAAGGCATACAGGCAACAGCGATACGCAATTGACGCCTTGTCGCTTCTCTGCAATTACGTCTTCAATTACTTGTCTTTTGAACAACTCTATGCTCACATCGCCACCGACAACGTGGCTTGCATACAGTTGTTCATCGCTTGCGGATTCGAACAGTGCGGTTGCTTGAAACACTGGTTGAAGTCAGGCAATCGCTATAAAGATGCCTTCATCTTCCAGCGATTGAGAACATGCGATCGATAGGCGGGGCCGATATGTCAGCCGACCGGATGCCGTAGGGCAAAAAGCTGCATGCGCTCCTCAAGTAATTCATACTGATGTTCACGGATGAAAGACGTGCATGCCCGAAGTCCTTCTTGTTCGCTTCCTGTCGTTTGCAGCGAGATGGCGCTGACACCGTAGTACATCAATTCCCGGGCAAGTGTTCCGCTTGTCATTCCCGGATAACCGATTGTGAAATAGAAGCCGTCGGCAACGGGGCAGTCCAAATCTTTGTCATAAACCAGATAAAAGCCGTTTCGCAGGAAAATTTCTTTCAGTTTTCGGGCTCGTTCTCCATATACTTTGATTTCGTCGAGAAAATTGTATGTTCCCTCCGCTGCGGCTCTGAGCATGGCTGCGAGCGCGTATTGCGCCGAATGACTCGTACCCGATGAGAGTGAATAAAGTATCCGATGAATGAATACGGATCCGAACGTTCCTCCACCGTAGCGTTCGGTCAGTCCGGGGAAACTGCGACGGTAGAGTTTATCGGATATGCAAACCACACCGATGCGCTGCCCTGCATAGCTGAATGCCTTCGATCCGGAAATCAGCAAGGCATAGTTCTCCGTATAGCGCGCCACTGTGGGTTGGAACGGAGGACGATAAGGGTGGCCGAGTTCCTTGCGGAAATCCATGGCGAAATAGGCCAGATCTTCGAGTACGATGACATCGTATTGAGTGGCCAGTTCGCCGATTGTCTGCAATTCTTCTTCATTAAGACATATCCAGCTCGGATTATTGGGATTGGAATAGATGAGCGCCGAGATGTTTCCGCGCTTCAGAAAACTTTCTAATTTTTCTTTCAGTTTGTCGCCCCGATGATGATAGACATCAAATGTCTCGTATTTCTGCCCCATCACTGTCAGTTGTTGTTTCTGTACGGGGAATCCCGGATCGATGAAAAGAATCGTGTCTTTTTGAGCATTACACTGACTGCAAGTGAGAAAAGAGGCGTATGTGCCTTGCATGGAACCCGTTACGGGTACGCATCCTTCAGGATGAATATCGATATCGACAAAGGCTTTGACAAAAGCCGATGCGGATTGTTTCAGTTCGGGTATTCCGTTGATATCGGGATAGAGACTGGCTACACCGCGTTGCAAAGCGGCGATTTCGGCTTCTACGCCTACGGATGAGGGAGGGAGTCCGGGTACACCCATTTCCATTTTTATAAATTCTACTCCCGATACGCTTTCGGCTTTGGCGGCGATAGCCTTTACTTCGCGGATGGTGGCTTTCGAGAAATCCGAAATTTGCAGTTCTTCGATGGCTTGGTCAACTATGTCTTTGGCGACAGGTGTGTTGTTTTTCATGTCAGTTCGGTTAGTTAATGAATCGGTACAAAAATAGAGCGTTTGATTCGGAATTGCAAAAGAAGGGAAAGGAAAAAACAGGACGGAGGGAAAAAGATAAAGTGAGGACTTGGGAAATTTTTATTTTTTTCTCCGGGCCTATCAGGGATTTTGAAAAACGGATTGTACAATGTCGGAGGAAGTTCCGATTATAAAACGGATAATGTTACACGAATAATGCTCAGTTTTGTTACAAACGCCATGGCAAGAAAACATAGTTCAATGCCCCCGTCGGCCAATGTATATGGGAAACTTCATCTTAAGTGAACCCCAAATTGGCGGACGGAGGCATTGCACCATGAATTCTCCGGCTTTATTCGGGAATGTGGGGAAGAAAGCCGCAGGTATGCCGTCTAATGTTATTTGTAATAATCAAGGCTTCTTTTGATAAACTTGTCCAAAGCTTCGCCTTTGAGCATGCCGTTTTGCAACAGAGCCAGGTCGATGAGTTGGCGGACGATGGGGTGTCCTTCGGCATAGGCCTTGTATAGGGCTTTTTTGCGTGAGTGACAATCTTCGGATTTTTTATCCAGGTCTTTCAACTCCTCTTTTTCAGCCGTGGGGATTTCTTCTTCCTTTTTGTCTTTATGACTTTTCTGCAGTTCTTCGCGGCGTCGGCCGATTTCGTCGAGCTCTTTCCGTATGGGAGCGGTTTGTGGGAGACAATCGGCTTCCTCTTCCTTCAGAATCTGCTTGATCAGTCTGTGGTCGACATTGAGGATGAGGTTGAACATGTCGGGCATTTCTCCGTAAAAACTCATTCCGGACTGTATGTTGGCCATCTCTTTCATCCGACGCATGTATTCGCTTTGTGTGATCATGACGGGAGTGGCTTGTTCGCCGAGGGCTTGTGTCGAAACATGGAAGTTGACCTTGTCGTTCACGGGCAGTTGGCTTTCGAATGCAATGGTCAGCGCTTCCTCCTCGTCGACTCCAAGAAGGGGCTTTACCGAATCTTCCTTGACGATGAGACGGTCGATGACATCGCTGTCGACACGGATGAAGCGTGCTTTCTCGAACTTCTGCTCGAGCATGCTTATCATGGCCACGTCGAGTTGCCCGTCCATCAGGAGTACGTTGTATCCTTTATTCGTGGCGGCTTCGATGTAGCTGTACTGCTCTTCGCGATGGGCGGCGTAGAGATAGACGAGATTACCGTCTTTGTCGGTTTGCTCGGTCTTGATCAGCTTTTCATATTCTTCGAACGTATAGTGCGACCCGCTCGTGTCCGTAAATAGGGCGAAGTTCTTGGCTTTGTCGTAAAAATCTTCTTGGGTGAGCATGCCGTAATGGATGAATATTTTGAGATCGTTCCATTTTTCTTCAAACTGTTTACGGTCGGCCCTGAAGATGGATTGCAGGCGGTCGGATACTTTTTTGGTGATGTAGCTCGATATTTTCTTTACGTTCGAGTCGCTTTGCAGGTAGGAACGCGAAACGTTCAGTGGGATGTCGGGCGAGTCAATCACTCCGTGCAACAGAGTCAGGAAGTCGGGTACGATGCCTTCTACGGAGTCCGTGACATACACTTGATTGCAGTAGAGCTGGATTTTGTTTTTGGTCAGTTCGATGTTACTTTTCACTTTCGGGAAGTAGAGCACTCCCGTCAGATTGAACGGATAGTCTACGTTGAGGTGAATCCAGAACAGCGGTTCGTCGGACATCGGGTAAAGTTTCCGATAAAAATTTTTGTAGTCTTCGTCGGAAAGGTCGGCCGGCTTCTTTGTCCACAGCGGTGTGGTGTCATTGATTACGTTGTCTTCCGCCGTTTCCACTTGTTTTCCGTCTTTCCATTCTTTCTTTTTGCCGAAAGCCACGGGTACGGAGAGAAAGCTGCAATACTTGTTCAGGAGAGCGGATAGGCGTGATTCTTCGAGAAACTCTTTCGAGTCTTCATCGATGTACAGAATGATGTCCGTTCCCCGATCGTCTTTTTCGATTTCTTCGAGAGTGAATTCGGGACTGCCGTCGCAACTCCATTTCACGGCTTGCGCATTCTCCCGGTAAGACTTCGTTACGATTTCCACCTTTTTGGACACCATGAATGCGGAATAGAACCCCAGCCCGAAGTGTCCGATGATGGCGTTGGCGTCGTTTTTATATTTTTCCAGAAAGTCGTTTGCTCCCGAAAAAGCGATTTGGTTGATGTATTTTTCTATTTCCTCGGCCGTCAGCCCGATGCCGCGGTCGGAAATGGTAATGGTATCTTTGCCGAGTGATACGCGCACGGTCAAATCGCCCAATTCGCCTTTGAATTCGCCGATAGAAGCCAATGTGTTAAGCTTTTGTGTGGCATCTACGGCATTCGAAACCAGTTCGCGCAGGAAGATTTCGTGGTCGCTGTATAAAAACTTCTTGATAATGGGGAAAATGTTTTCGGTGGTTACCCCGATATTACCTTTCTGTGTCATACGTGTACTGTTATTTTTTATGGTGATTGAAATTTTGCAGAGAACAGGCAAAAAAAATGCCAGATTCATGTGAACCTGACATTTTGTCGCTTCTTTTCGCCTGTCTTCCGTATTTACGTTCCCGGGCTCGTTTTTATTTCCAGTTTGGTTTTCTCGGCATTCAGCCCGACATTGATCGAATCGCCTTCTTTCAGCGTGCCGGATACGATCAGTTCGGAAAGTTCATCTTCCAAATAAGTCTGTATGGCACGCTTCAACGGACGTGCGCCGAACTGAACGTCATAGCCTTTTTCCGCGATGAATTCTTTGGCGTTTTGATCCACGGTCAGCGTGTAGCCGATGTTCTTTATCCGTTCGTAAAGCCCTTGCAACTCGATGTCTATGATTTGCGTGATGGCATTTAAAGACAGTTGGTCGAAAGTGATGATCTCGTCGATACGGTTCAGGAATTCGGGAGCGAACGATTTGTTCAAAGCCTTTTGAATGACGCTGCGGGAGAACTCGTTGTCGTCCGTCCGGCTTTGAGTGGCGAAGCCGACTCCCCGTCCGAATTCTTTCAACTGGCGTGTGCCGACGTTGGAAGTCATGATGAGTACGGTGTTCTTGAAATCGATGATTCTGCCATAA
>JBHAEN010000013.1:0-5751 GCA_041855645.1 Bacteroides sp.
AGTTTATTTACAAATTAAACAGACGGTATTTTGGAGACAAACTCTTTGACAGACTAGTAATTGCGAATATAACAGGTGCATAAACGGATAATCAGAAATCAATTACTTGATTGACTTTCTGTTTGTATATATTTTCAGTACTACTTTTCATCTATAACTATGTAATTTGCAAATATATAGAGTTTATACAAACGTATGATTGTCCAATCTCGCCAATTTTATAAATCTTAGGTTACAATTTTAGCGCAAGGTGCAAGTATATATCTATATATAGCTTGCACCTTGCGCTAACCTTAAATGTTTATTTTCAACGGTTTGTATAATTAAAAAAACAATGCGTACATTTGAACCCAAGATGTTGGCAGGCAGCCACCGGACAACAGCAGACAGTTTTCAAGACTAAAGCGTGACGGATGCAAAGTCGAAAATTCTGAAAGTGTTGATATTGAGGAAGAAATAACGCTTGGTTCATAACCCTGGCGGATCACTGGAATAAAGATTAAGTCCTGCAACACGACAGTTGCGGGACTTTTTTATTGTTCGGGTGAGTCATGAGCTTGTCTTTTTAGAACGCATCCCGAATTGGGTGCCTGAAAACAGACAACCTCCGATCGTTCAAAAACGTCGGAGGCTGTCTGTTAAACCGAATGGCCGGAAGGGTTTACTCTTTCTCCTTGAGCGGATTCCATCCTTGCGCTTTCAGTTCAAATTCTTGCCGGTCCCGGGTAATGAGAAGGCAACCTAATTCCGGTTTGGTAATGTGGCCGATGATGCGAATTCCTTCCATTTGCGAAACTTTTTCATGATCGGCAATGGGGACGGTAAAGAGCAATTCGTAGTCCTCGCCGCCATTCATGGCGCAGGTGGTCAGATTCATGTTGAATTCTTCGGCCATGACTGCGGTCTGGTAGTCAATCGGAATGTGCTCTTCGTAAACGCGGCAACCGACCCGGCTTTGTTTGCAGATGTGCAGCAGCTCCGATGAAAGGCCGTCGGAAATGTCCATCATGGCGGTGGGGAGAATATGGGCTTCCGCTAATTGGTCGATTATGTCTTTGCGAGCTTCAGGTTTCAGTTGTCGTTCCAACAGGTATTCTTTCCCGGAGAAATCCGGTTGTATGTCTTTTTCTCCTTTCAGCACCGCTTTCTCCCGCTCCAGAAGTTGCAGACCCATATAAGCAGCTCCCAAATCGCCGCTCACACAAATCAGGTCGGTGTCTTTCGCTCCGTGGCGATATACGGTTCTGCCTTTTTCCACTTCGCCGATACACGTAATGCTGATGGCCAATCCCGTAAGCGAGGAGGATGTATCGCCTCCCACAATGTCCACTTGATAGGTTTCGCAGGCCAAACGGATGCCGGCATACAATTGTTCCATGTCTTCTACGCTGAATCGCTTGGACAAAGCGATGGATACGGTTATTTGCCGGGGAGTTCCGTTCATCGCATAGATATCCGAAAAGTTGACTACTGCGGCTTTGTACCCCAAATGCTTGAGTGGAACGTACATCAGATCGAAATGTACGCCTTCCATAAGCAGGTCGGTGGTGACCAGTGTTTCTTTGTCGGCAGGGTAGGAGAGTACGGCTGCGTCGTCGCCCACTCCGTACTTGCTCGATTCATTTTTCAGTAGAATGCCCTCGGTGAGACGGTCGATGAGGCCGAACTCGCCGAGGGTGGCTATTTCTGTTCTCATAAAAAGATTGCTTCTGCGATGATTAGGCGCGGTTGATCAGTTCGCGCATGATGGTCGTCATTCTGGGTTGCGCGGCATCTGCGGCTTTTTGTACCTCTTCATGAGACACTTCGACGATTTTTCCTTCCACGCCCAAGTCGGTGATTACCGAAATGCCGAATACGCGGATGCCGCAATGTTTGGCCACGATTACTTCGGGTACGGTAGACATACCTACGGCATCGGCTCCCAACGTGTGGAACATTTTGTATTCGGCCGGCGTTTCAAACGTCGGGCCTTGGGTTCCTATGTACACGCCATGTTGAACCTTGATTCCTTTTTCTGCCGCGATGGTGTCGGCTTTGCGAATCAGTTCTTTGTCGTAGGCTTCGCTCATGTCCGGGAAGCGAGGCCCGTAGGGAATGTTTTTACCGCGCAGGGGATGCTCGGGGAAGTGGTTGATATGGTCGGTGATGATCATCAGGTCGCCAATCTCGAATGAGGCGTTCGTTCCTCCGCTGGCATTGGACACAAACAGGGTTTTGATGCCCAGTTCGCGCATGACGCGTACGGGGAAAGTCACTTCTTTCATGGAGTAGCCTTCGTAATAGTGGAAGCGTCCTTGCATAGCCATGATTTCTTTGTTGCCCAGTTTGCCGAATATGAGCTTGCCGCTGTGTCCCTCTACCGTGGATACGGGAAAGTTGAGAATCTCTTCATATTTTATTTCGTATTTGTCGGTAATCTCATTTACCAGGCTTCCCAGACCGGTTCCGAGGATAATGGCCGTTTCAGGGTTGGTGTGCATCCTGTTTTTCAGATAGGCTGCCGTTTCTTGTATTTTCTCTAACATAATCAATGATGTATTGGTTAAAATTTTCTTGTTGGCCTTGCAGGAACTCTATTTCGACGGGAAGCACATAGAGGTGGGGCTTCAGCGATTCGTCCAGTTCCGGATGATTGGCCAGGCGGGTGGCATCTTTTTCAGTGGTGATGATCACTCGCCGGTCTTTGAGTTTTTCAAATCGTTCTTTGATGAGTTGCAAATCTTTGGCATGGAAAGCGTGATGATCGCCGAACGACAGCAGGTCCACTTTCGAGGCCGTTTTTTGCAATTCCTTGTGAAGTGGTTCGGGCGAGGCAATGCCGGTGACCAACAATACGTCCGTGTGGCTCAGTGAAGCAAGTGCTCGCGGTGTCGGTTTCGTTTCCCCGTCGGGGAAGAGTGCCTGAAGGTTGCCGTAACGTAGGGCGGAAAAGAACAGTTGCTGGTAAGGATATAAATTCAGTTGTTTGGTGATGATGTTGAAATCAATGGGTTTGATGTCATCCGGACATTTGGTGACAATGACTGCATGTGCGCGGTCTTTTCCTCGCACGGGTTCGCGCAGACGACCGACCGGCAACAACTCGTCATCGCAGAATAAACGATTATAGTCCGTCAGCAGTATGTTTAGTCCCGCTTTTACATAGCGATGCTGAAACGCGTCGTCTAAAAGAATGACGTCTATGGCGGGGTCTTTCAGCTTCAGCAGTTGTTCGATGCCGTGACAGCGGTTTTCGTCCACGGCGAAAGTCGCCTTGGGAAACTTGCCGTACATTTGATAGGGTTCATCGCCTATCGTCGCTGCCGTGCTGTGGGCATTGGCCGATACGTAGCCTTTGGTTTTCCGTTTATAACCACGGCTCAGTACGGCCACATGATAGTTGTCGCCGAGCAATCTGACCAAATATTCCGTGTGCGGAGTCTTTCCTGTTCCGCCTGCCGTCAGATTGCCCACGCAGATGACGGGCAGGTCGAAAGACTTGGATTTGAGAATTCCCCAGTCGAAGCATTTGTTTCTCAACGTCACAACTCCCCGGTAGAGCCAGGAAACCGGGCGGAGCCATTGAGGCCGTGTTTTAGGGTCAGAACTGAGCATGCCGACACATTGAACTTATGGTTTATTTGATGTTGAGGAAGAACGGCAGACGCGCCTGTACGACGGAATGGCTGTTCAGTCTCTTTAGTTGTTCGAAAGATTGGTAATATTCTCCCAAATGACTTTTCAGAATCTCGGCTTCGAGACGGCTACCGGATGCTTGTTTGAAAAACATCTCGAAAAGATCGGTCTGTTTGGGGTAGGAAAGCACGGTGTAGTCTTCCACTTGCGCTTTTTTAACGGCAATGTCCAGTGCGGTGTCCATGCCGCCCAACACATCGACCAAACCCAATTCCAAGGCTTTTTCTCCCGTCCAGACTCTGCCTTCGGCTATCTTTCCGATGGCTTCCTTGCTCATACCCCGACCTTCCGCACAGCGGCTGATGAAGGTGTCGTAGCCCTTTTCCACATACATTTGCAACAGTTTTCTTTCGTCTTCATTGAAAGGGCGAAGCACGTTGCCGAAGTCGGAAAATTTATTGGTTTTGACCACGTTGTGGCTGATTCCTACCTTTTCCGCCAGCTTTTGTCCTTGCGGAATCATTCCGAAAATGCCGATGGAGCCCGTCAGTGTCATCGGTTCGGCCACAATCGTGTCCGCGATGCTGGCTATGTAGTAACCGCCCGACGCGGCATAGTCGCCCATCGAAACAATGAGCGGTTTCTTGGCTTTGAGGTTTTTCAGGGCATGCCAAATCTGTTCGGAGGCGAAGGCGCTTCCTCCGGGAGAGTTGACGCGGAGCACCACCGCTTTTACGTCTTCGTCTTTTTCCAGCTTTTGCAAGTCGCCGATTACCGTGTTGCCCACAATCGTTGCTTCCTGACTTTCAATTTCCGCGTCAATGATTTCGCCCGATGCGTAGTAGACGGCAATGATGTTTCCGCTTTTGTCTTTGGGTACGTTTTTCTTGACGTTAATCATTTCGGAGAGACTCAGCAAGCGGATGCGGTCGTCTTTTTCGATGCCGACCATCTGCTTCAGGTAATCGCGAACATCGTTGCGATAGATGAGCGTATCCGCCAATCCGCTTTTCACGCTTTCTTCGGCCGGATAGAAAGACAGCATCCGGTCGGCATAGGCATTGAGCGAATCGGGCGAAAGTTTGCGCGAATCGGCTACGGACTGTACGACGTTTTTCCATATCGTACCGATGTAGGCCTCGATTTGTTCGCGGTTGGCTTCGCTCATTTCGGTGGCAGTGAAAGGCTCTACGGCCGATTTGTAAGTGCCCACCTTGAAGACTTGCATCTCTATGCCCACTTTGTCGAGCAAATCTTTGAAGAAAAGCGGTGTGGAGGCAATCCCTTTCCATTCGAGCATTCCTTGCGGATTGAGCAGCACTTTGTCGGACACGCTGGCTAAATAGTAGAGGCCTTGCGTATATACGTCACCGTAGGCCACGACAAATTTTCCGCTCGTCTTGAAATCGGCCAGTGCGTCGCGTATGGCTTGCAGCGAGGCGTAATGCGCGTTTAACGAACTAAGTTGGAGATATATGCCTTTGATGTTCTCGTTTTCTTTGGCTTTTTGGATGGAAGACAAAATGTCGTTCAGTCCGTAAGATTCTTCCGTGCTTCCGAAGAAATTTTTCAGAATCTTTATGGGAGATTCGTGCGTGCGTTCCACTAAACTCCCTTTCAGATCGAGCATCATTACGGAATTTTTGGAAACAACCGTTTCGCTGTCCGAACTCGCCATGATACCGAACAAAACGATTACGGCAATAAGGAATAGAACAATACCCGAAATGAATATACCCGTCACTGTGGCGAACGTGTATTTGAAGAACTCTTTCATGTTGTTGTTTTTTAAAATCGTTTTTTAGCGTAACAAAGATAGGAAAACGTTGAATACAACAAACTTTTTTTTCTTGAAAAAGTCATTTTAGGCTTGAGTTTGCCATAATCTTATGTCGTTTTCCGGTAATTCTTTCGGGAAAGAAGAAGCCTTCCTTTTTCCGGCGAACGGCCGATTATGTATTTTCATCGCCCTCTCAACAACCGGGAACCGCCCCATGCGCATACGCCCTCACGTATCGGTTGTTTGTGAAATAATTTCAATTCTCTTTGCGAGGTCGGCTTCGGAATCGGCCGGGATTTCTCCCCTCTCCAAAGTCCCTCCGGAAGGGCTTTTCCGAAATGCACACATTTGAT
>JBHAEN010000014.1:0-7419 GCA_041855645.1 Bacteroides sp.
CGGTGTTTTTGCCGGACCGGCATAATAAATGGGATGGTCTTTGATGTACTGCGGCAAGCCTTCTCCTCTGTCGATGCGTTCTTTCAGTTTGGCATGGGCAATGTCGCGACCCACGATGATGGTTCCGTTGAGCGATAAACGTGTGGCCACAGGATACTTGGCCAGTTCTTTCAGTATCTCTGCCATCGGACGATTCAGGTCTACCTTCACTGCATCACCTTCGCCGGCATTGCGCAACGATGCGGGAATCAGGTTGCCGGGATTGTCGTCGAGCTTTTCAATCCAGATGCCATCCTTGTTGATCTTACAGCGAATGTTGCGGTCGGCAGAACAAGATACGCCCAATCCCACGGGACACGATGCGCCGTGACGCGGCAAGCGAATGATGCGAATGTCATGCGCCAGATATTTGCCTCCGAATTGCGCGCCGAGTCCGATATTGTAGGCTTCTTGTAAAACTTGCTTTTCCAGTTCCACGTCGCGGAATGCCCGGCCATATTCATTACCCGTCGTGGGCAGATTATCGTAAAAGCGGGTGGAGGCGAGTTTAACCGTCAGCAGATTCTTTTCTGCGGAAGTTCCTCCAATGACAAAGGCGATGTGGTAGGGCGGGCAGGCTGCCGTGCCGAGTGTCTTGATCTTTTCAATGAGGAAAGGAACCAATGTGCCCGGGTTCAAAATGGCTTTGGTTTCCTGATACAGATAAGTCTTGTTTGCCGAACCGCCCCCTTTCGTTACGCAGAGAAACTCGTATTCCATGCCTTCCGTGGCTTCGAGATCGATCTGAGCGGGCAGGTTGCATTTGGTGTTCACCTCGTCATACATATTGAGAGGAGCGTTCTGCGAATACCTCAGATTTTCTTCCGTATAGGTCTTATAGACTCCGAGCGAAAGAGCTTCTTCATCGCAATATCCTGTCCATACTTGTTGGCCCTTTTCCCCGTGTATGATGGCTGTTCCCGTGTCCTGACAAAAGGGAAGTATGCCTTTGGCGGCTACTTCGGCGTTGCGAAGGAAGGTAAGTGCCACATATTTATCGTTGTCGCTGGCCTCGGGATCGCTCAAGATCTTTGCCACCTGCTCGTTGTGCGATCGGCGAAGCATGAACGATACATCTCGGAAAGCTGCATTGGCCATAGCTGTCAGCCCTTCTTTTTCGATCTTCAGGATGGGTTTTCCTTCAAATTCGCTTACCGATACATAATCTTTCGTAAGCAGATAATACTCGGTCGTATCCTTTCCCTTCTCAAACATGGGCTGATACTTAAACGGAGGTGTTGCCATAAGTTTTCGGTTTTTATTACGTATAATATAGATGAGTTCGTATGTTCGTTGGACAAAGGTAATGTTAATTGGCTACATAACGTATAAAATGCGGACGAATAATTTCCATTCGTTCCGCGCAGTCTCAATCGGGCAATATCTTTCCGAGGCGTTCGATCAGTTCGTCGCCCAATGCCGTTTTAACTTCAATGTGTTGCAACACAGCCTTGACAAAAGGATTACTTTCAAAATCACCGCGTACCTGCTCAAAATCCAGTTTTTTGTCTTGTCGAGACCCGTCTGCTCCGAATCCGGTCATCGAGGAAAGCGAAAATTCTTTGCGGGCGTCCTCATACAGCATCCGGTCCAGACCGATTACCGCTTCCTTCCAAGCCTCAACGATACTCACCACATCGCCGGCGGTGATCGTGTCGGGGTCAATGCCGTAGAACTCCCGTATCCGATGATAAGCCCATGTCCATTCGTATATATAATAGTTGTCATGCATTTTGGCAAAGGCGGCATTGATAACCTTCAAACGGTCTACGGTTCCGTTTTCTATATTGTCGAGCAAACGATCGATTTCACTTTTGGGAGCAATCAAGCCGGCAATGTCCACCCATTCGCCCAGTCCGATCTTGGTGTCGGGACGCAAACGGGCGCGAATCTCTTCATCGTTCCGAAAGGGAATGCCTTCCAAACGCTTGATGATGGAGTTGCCGAGAAACTTGTGAATGGCTGTTTCGTACAGACGAATTCCGTTGTTGAGCGATGAATTTTTGATTTTTGCGCTTTGGTAAGAATAAATCTCGGATGTTTCTCCGGAGACACGCTTTAATTCCTGAAGAATGGAACGTCCTTTAAACATCTTCTGGATGGTATAAGGACTGAGCAGGTTGTAGTTGATGCAATCCAAGCGGTTCGCATCGGTACGTCCATCGCGTTTGGGCCACTTTTGGGCGTCTCTGATGGTTCCCACGCTGCGCAGATTAACGCCGGGTACGAGGTATGTCGTATCCAACCGTTCGATGAGGTATGAGAAAGGCAGGTCGGATGTGTCGGCATGGTGCACATGCCGTCCCATAACCAATGAAAAGGCGCCGACCTTCGCCGGCCACAAAATATAGGAGTCGGAGGCCGTCTTGGAACCTCTCTCCATAACTCCCTGATGGATGGGGCCGAGCTTGTACATGTGGTTGCTTTGATTGGAGCCCGATCCCGCATTCATGAAGGAAAACATTCCGGCAATGAGCAAGGTGGATTTATGATGAGTCACGGTGAAAGGGCCTGCGAAAATGGCACACGCTTCACCGTTCTCACCCTGACAATTACTGAAGAAAAGAGAATCGGAAGCCGAGTAGTTGTGTCCCAGCTTGCAGGCCTGTCCCACGAAACAGCGTGTCAGCGCAGATCCGTCGGTCACTTCAGATCCGGAGGATATGATGAAGTCGTCGCAGATCACCCCGTCGCCTACGCGTACCGGGGCGTCGACATTGCTGTTGATGCTTCCGTTTGTCAGGCGGCAGGCACCATAAATACGGGCATAATCGCCGATACGCACATTACGGATGGTTCCGGCGTCTTGAATCTTCACGTGATTGCCAATATACCCCGTCGCCGAAGCATGTTTGTCGGAATAATAGTCGGCAATGGCTTTCATCCGGTTTATCAGTTCGGGACGATGACGATAAAGTGCCCATACATAGGCCTGCTGTGCCGACAGTTTGTCATTGATCAGTACCTCCCGGCCGCCTGTCTCGTTGAGTACCGCGGCTTCCACGCCATTGCCGAACGTGCTGACGCCCTCGACAAGCAGCACATCGACATTCTCGATCAGCGTATCATTGCCTATCTCATAGTTGGCAATGTAATTGTGTATGTTCTCAATGCAGCAATTATCTCCCACCGTTGTGTTGTGCAAGACGACATTGCGCAATCCGGCAGGCTTTCGGATGCCTCCGGCAAGTACATAGTCCGATTCAAATACGCCCAAACGCACCATACCCGAAAAGCGTACATTGGTGATGCGCTCGGACACGGTTCCGTTTTTAACCCGTACATTATTCCAATCTTCGGCCGTGCAGCCTCGACTTTCGAGACCGGCAATCTCCGCGTCGGTCAACTTCCGGTAATTGCTCATATCATGTAATTTGTTTTAGTCAGGCATCCGATTCTGTTTCTTCTTCGTAGGTCTGATAAAGGAAATCATTGTAAGGATACTTCTGCACATGCAGTTCGCGCACCCGTTGATAGACCAATGTTTTCAGTTCATCAATGTGCAGACGCTCACGGGCGGAGATAAAGAGACAGTTGTCTTCCATCTTGGCCATCCATGTCTTCATCAGGTCGTCAAGTGTCAGATTCTCTTTGGTCATGGGGGTCAAGTCGTCAAGAGCCTTCTCCACGTAGGAATAAGCATCTATTTTATTGAATACCAAAATCACGGGTTTGCCTCCTCCGCCGATGTCGGCCAGCGTTTTGTTCACGACGTCGATGTGTTCTTCAAATCCGGGGTGAGATATGTCTACGACATGTATCAACAAATCGGCCTCGCGTACTTCGTCGAGCGTTGATTTGAACGATTCCACCAAGTCGGTGGGCAACTTGCGGATGAAGCCCACGGTGTCCGAGAGCAGAAAAGGAAGATTGTCGATAATCACTTTTCGCACGGTGGTGTCGAGAGTGGCAAACAGCTTGTTTTCGGCAAACACTTCGCTCTTGGCAAGGAGGTTCATCATGGTGGATTTTCCCACATTCGTGTAGCCAACGAGTGCCACGCGAATCATTCTTCCCCGATTTTTACGTTGAGTGGCTTTCTGTTTATCGATTTCGGCCAAGCGTTCTTTGAGCAAAGACATGCGGTTGAGGATGATGCGGCGGTCCATTTCAAGCTGTGTCTCGCCCGGACCGCGCAGTCCTACCGATCCGCCCTTTCCGCTTCCGCTGCCTGAGCCTCCTCCCTGTCGTTCCAAGTGTGTCCACAGCCGTTGCAAGCGGGGAAGCATGTATTTGTATTGCGCCAGTTCCACTTGTGTCTTGGCATTGGCCGTCTGTGCGCGCATGGCAAATATGTCGAGAATGAGCGATGTGCGGTCAAGTATTTTCACTTTCAGCTCGGCTTCGATATTACGTATCTGCTTGGCCGAAAGTTCATCATCGAAAATGACCATGCCCACTTCTCGCTCGGCTTCGGCTTCATCAAGAATATATTGCTTGATTTCTTCGAGTTTTCCTTTGCCCACGTAAGTAACGGCATGGGCTGCGGGAAGTTTCTGCGTAAATCGCTTGACGACTTGCGCACCTGCCGTCTCGGCCAAAAAAGCGAGTTCGTCAAGATATTCGGTGGTTTTGCGTTCGTCTTGCAGTTGCGTAATCAGGCCCACGAGAACGGCTGTTTCTACTTTGGCTTCGGATATAACGAATTCTTTCATGCGTGTCTGTTAATTATGTCTTTTGAATTCTTTGCTGATGCAGATTGGGGACAAAGGTAAAAAAAACGACAGAAATTCCGACATGGAAGCCATTGCCGGCGAAACAACGGACAATCATCCTTTTTCCGGAACACTTAAAGGGGCCGAACCGAAACCGAAGTTTCGATAACAGCCCCTTGTTAAAGATTTGTCGTCAAACATTCGTGGACCTGGAGGGAATCGAACCCTCGTCCAAACGAGGAAACCATACGCTTTCTACATGCTTATCTTCGCTTTCTTTTTTCGAGTGCAGGCAAGACCGAAGCTACCAACCCGTACCTTATCCTCTAAAATTTCGTAAGGGTCGCGAGGAAAAACCCGAACTATTCCCGATTTTACTGTGCCGCTTTACCAAACGCCTCGGAACAAGAGCTTTTGAGCGACATCCCGTTTCCACCACTATGGTGGAAATAAAGCCAATCTACTGTACTTCGATTAAGCAGCGAGAGCAAAGTTGTTTTCGCCAGATAATAGTTTGATAACTGAGATTTAAGTGGAAATTACCGACCCACTGCATGCTTACATACCATTTCTACCCGCTGTCAAATCCAGTCAAGCCCATGGTTTGTGAGGGCAAAGGTATGAAAATGTTTTCGATTCCGCTATCTTTGCGCCACTAAAAAAAGGAAACTCATGAACTTCATCATGCCTAAAACATCCATTATATCCGTCATGATCGGACTTATCACAATGACGACCGGCTGCTCGGGGCAAAAAGCGGCGAGCACAAAAAACGGTTCCGCCCCGGCGGAACTCACGTTACTTGCAGGCACGTACACTTCGGGCACGAGCAAGGGCATTTATTCATATCGTTTCGATCAGGAAACCGGAAAAGCAACTTTGCTCGGCGAAGTGTCTGTCGACAATCCGTCCTATCTGACGGTTTCTCCTGACGGAAAATTCATTTATGCCGTCAGTGAGTTGAATAACGAGCAAGCCGCGGTCAGCGCATTTGCTTTTGACAAGGCTGACGGTTCATTCCGTTTTCTAAACCGTCAACCCTCCCGAGGGGCTTCTCCATGTTATATTGTTGTTCATCGAGGCCATGCGGTCATCGCCAACTACAGCGGAGGAAGCATTTCCGTCCTTCCTCTTGAGAAAGATCACACACTGTCGTCGCCCTCTTCCGTGTTTTCGTTTCAAGGAACGGGAGCGGATAAAACCAGACAGAAGCAGGCTCACTTACACTGCGTACGAGTGACTCCCGATGGCCGTCATCTGTTGGCCGCCGATTTGGGCAGTGATCGTATCTATAAGTTTACCGTCTCCAACGAAAAAGGCAAGACATTCCTGACGGCGGGAACGCCGGCATGGTTCGCCGTGGCTCCGGGGTCGGGCCCTCGACATCTGACGTTCTCGCCCGATGGAAAATACGCTTATGTCATCAACGAACTATCGGGTACGGTAGTGGCTTTTCGTTATGAAGAAAACGGCAACCTGAAAGAGATACAAAGCATCGCGGCCGACACGGTGGGAGGACGCGGAAGCGCAGACATCCACATCAGCCATGACGGTAAGTTTCTCTATGCCAGTAATCGGCTCAAAGCCGACGGTATAGCCATTTTTCGCATCAATGCGGAAAACGGGACACTTGCCAAGACCGGATATCAACTTACGGGAATTCATCCGCGAAATTTCATCATTACGCCCAACGACAAATATTTGCTTGTGGCCTGTAGAGACAGCAACGTCATTCAGGTTTTTGCAAGAGATTCCGAAACGGGGAATCTGCGGGAAACCCAAGAACGGATCAGGCTCGACAAGCCTGTTTGCCTGAAATTCGTGGAATAACGATTATCCTACCGTTGCGATGAGGCCGGAATCATTGTCTCTCACCGCCATCCGGACATGAACAAGAGCAACGGAAGATAATCCTTCAATTCCGTGCGAAGTATTTTCAGAGCCTGACTGATGCGATAGTTGACAGTTTGAGGAGAAACGTTCAACCGCACGGCTATTTCCTTGTGCGTAAGTTGCTGATTCCGATTCATTTCAAAAGCTGTCCTGAACTCGGGAGGGAGCTTTGCCAACGCATCCCGATAAAGCCGGATCAACTCGGTGTTCAAATAGAAATCGGGGGATTCGAACTCTTCCCGATACTTCTCGGAAATGGCCTGATGCACCCGATGGCGGACATCTTCATGGGTGATGTGATTCAATGCCTTATTCTTCACAATCATAAACAACAGGCTTTTCAACGAGAGCGAAGGATTCAGACTATCTCGATTTTCCCACAGCCAAAGCATCGTTTCCTGTACAATTTCCTCGGCTTCGTTCAGCGGCACGTATTGAGAAGCAAAGGCGCAAAGCCCCCTGTGATAGTGTCTGTAAACCATATCGAACATCATTTCATCCTTCGCCCGCAAAGCGTTGATGACAGCGGCATTATTGTCAATATCAATATGAGCAGTTCTTTGAAGCATGCTTCTTCTCAGTGATAAGCAAAACAAAAATAGTCGAAAAAACAGACACGGCAAAAGAAATGTAAGAGAAATGGATTTTTCGTCCGGGTGGATTTAGTATTTTTGTATCCTGAATTGTATTATTCTTAAAAGAGTAAAAGAATCATTGCCACTATGGATGAATCAGTCTTGATTAGCTATTTACGGGGAAAAAGCACTCCGGAAGAGAGCATACGGGTGGAATCGTGGTATCAATCGTCTGACGAACACAAAAAAACACTGGA
>JBHAEN010000015.1:0-7159 GCA_041855645.1 Bacteroides sp.
AGGGCTTTTCCGAAATGCGTGCATTTGACGTCTGAAACACGTGCATTTCAGACGTCAGACACGCGCATTTCAGACGTCAAATGCGCGCAGTTGTCGCGTGAATTGCACGCGATTCGGAAAGCGAGGGAAAGCATGTAAAAAAAAGAGAACGTTGAATACGAAATGAAGCAGATGGAAAATCTCTCCGGCAGGGGCTTATTTTTCAAAAGAGATCGGATAGGTATGCTGAAAGGGAAGAGCCGAAGGCTTCACGCTTTTGGCGGACAGCAATAATTTTCCACAGGTTTGCAAAGTATCCAAGCCCTGTACAAAGTATGCTTGGTCACTGGCGTCAGCGGCAGATACCCCGTCCGTATTCTTCCCCCTTCTGTTTGCAGAGGATGCGCGAATTCCATTTCCCGATGGGCGTTCAGGGCTTCGCCTTCGGTGGTGTGACAGCTTATTTGGAAAACTCCTTCCGTCGTGTCGCTCAGATAACGGTCGTACAGAAGACGGGCCGCCACGCCCATGTTCATGCGCAGATTCACTTCCACGCAGGGATGGATGCGGTATTCGGGAGATTCGTCGAAGCGGCAAATCATCATGTCGACGCCCAAATAGCCCGTGTAGACCGGGCCGAATCGGGCGGAGATTTCCTCAAGCAGACGCTGCCGGAGATTCCGTATGGAGTCGATGGGGACGTACCGGGCGAGAGTCGATTCAATGCGTTCGTCGGTGTTCAACAGGCTGCCCTCGTACATGCCGCTGCTGCCGGTACGGAATAAAGAATAGCCCGCAAAGCGAACATTTCCCGCGCCGTCGGAGAAGAATTCCATGGCGAAATCTTCCGTTTTACGGTATGCCGGCTCTCCGATTACGCCTCCTTGAGCCGTTCCCACCCGGGCGCACCAATTCGCAACGGCCGGCGTGAACACGCCCTTGCACCAGTTCAGCCCCTTTCCGCTACCCGAAAACGGAGCTTTCAGAACGCATCGTTCGTGCGCTTCCACATACCGCTTTTGTTCTTCCTTCGTGAACAAACAGGCCGATGATCCGCAGAAATTCGCATCCTGTTGCAGGCGGGGCAGCAAATCGACCGCCTGCGAGCGGTGCGATAAGCGGCGAAGCTCATCCAGTTTCTCGTCCGTGGGCAGTGCTGAACGTGGTGTCCCCCACGTCGTGAGCTTTTTGCGCAAAGACCTGTTCCATCCCCAGGGGATGAAGTCCGATTCGGCATTTGCGGAGAGTTCGGGAGGCGTTATCAGCTCGATGCGTCGTTCTCCCGAAAACGGAGCGAGCCGTTCGCGAAGAAATTCCGCATTGTAGGCCGACGCGGCCAGTACCCGACTTCCGGATTCGGCATACCATGCGGGGAGCACTGCCAAATCCGTCGCCATCTGCCTGGCCGATGCCGGCGGCATGTAGTTTTCCTCGTTCGAGGCCAAAGCCAAGTCGTGGTCAGGATTGAAAATATAAATAGGACTGTCTTTCATTGCGGCTATTTTCCGACAAAAAACGAAGGTTTCTCTTTCCCGTCGGCCGAACCTTGCTTGTTTATCGGTGCAAGTATACGCATTTCTTCCGAGGAGGACAAAAGCTCCCGACCGGAAGTTGGCCCGACGTTCCCGGCCGTTTCTCTTCGTGCAGATTCGTCTGCCGTTTTTCGCTCATTTTCATTGAAACTGTGTAATTCCGAGATTCTGAGCTTACAATTTTGCTATCTCTACTTTGCAATATCTATTTTTTGATTTATCTTTGCCCGCGAAAAGCAAATCAGTCTATGGAGCCTTTCTATCGCACTCATGCCTATCTCGTGGAAAATACCCATTCTCCCGTTCGTCGCGACCTGATGGACGAGATCGATTGGAGCGACCGTCTCATCGGTATCAAAGGGATGCGTGGAGTGGGGAAGACGACCTTTTTGCTGCAATATGCCAAGGAGAAATTCGGGAATGACCGTTCCTGCCTGTTCATCAACATGAACAACTTCTATTTCTCCGGACATCGCATCGTCGATTTTGCCGGCGAATTTCAAAAGCGGGGCGGGAAGGTTCTGTTAATCGATCAGGTATTCAAATATCCGAATTGGAGCGCGGAACTGCGGATGTGTTACGACCTTTTCCCTGATCTCAAGATTGTCTTTACCGGTTCCTCCGTGATGCGTCTGAAAGAAGAAAACCTTGAGTTGCGCGATATCGTGCGCAGTTATAACCTTCGCGGTTTCTCGTTCAGGGAATACCTCTTTTTGCAAACAGGGGTGAAGTTCCCCGCCTGTCGGTTGGAAGATATCCTGACAAACCACGAACAGATTGCTTCGGACATCCTCAGGAAAGTACATCCTCAGGACCATTTCCAGAATTATCTGCATCATGGTTTTTATCCGTTCTTTCTGGAGAAGCGCAACTTTTCGGAGAATTTGTTGAAGACAATGAACATGATGCTCGAAGTCGATATCCTGCTCATCAAGCAAATCGAACTGAAATACCTCCCGAAGATAAAGAAGTTGCTCTACCTGTTGGCCATCGACGGGCCGAAAGCCCCGAACGTAAGTCAATTGGCTGCCGAAATCGAAACTTCGCGTGCAACGGTCATGAACTATATCAAGTATTTGGCCGATGCCCGCCTCATCAATCTGGTATATCCGAAAGGAGAAGAGTTTCCGAAAAAACCTTCGAAAATCATGATGCACAACCCCAACCTGATGTACGCCATCTTCCCGGTGAGGGTGGAAGAACAGGATGTGCTCGATACGTTCTTTGCCAACATCTTGTGGAAAGATCATGAAGTCCATAAAGGCGAGAAAGGAATCTCGTTTCTGGTGGATGGAAAGCCCTTTAAAATCTGTGGCGAAGGAATGAAAACACGGAACAATCCCGACGTCGTGTACGCCCTTCATCGAACGGATCGCGGTCAGGGAAATCAGATACCGCTGTGGCTGTTCGGCTTTCTGTATTAAGAAACGGCACGGCCCTCAGAGAACAAGAAGAATTATTTACTTAAATATTAATTTTTAGTTATGACTAAACAAAAGAAATTCATCACTTGCGATGGAAATCAGGCTGCGGCGCATATCTCGTATATGTTCTCCGAAGTTGCCGCGATTTATCCCATCACTCCCTCATCGACTATGGCCGAATACGTAGACGAATGGGCCGCCGCAGGACGCAAGAACATCTTCGGCGAAACCGTATTGGTGCAGGAAATGCAGTCTGAAGCCGGTGCCGCCGGCGCTGTGCACGGATCGCTTCAAGCCGGTGCGTTGACATCTACTTACACAGCTTCTCAAGGGCTGTTGCTCATGATTCCCAACATGTATAAGATTGCCGGTGAACTTTTGCCCTGCGTGTTCCATATTTCGGCACGTACGATTGCTTCGCATGCGCTTTCCATCTTCGGCGACCACCAAGACGTGATGGCTGCCCGTCAGACGGGATTCGCCATGTTGGCCGAAGGTTCTGTGCAGGAGGTGATGGACTTGGCCGGTGTGGCCCACTTGTCCACCATCAAGTCTCGTGTTCCGTTCATGAACTTCTTCGACGGTTTCCGCACTTCGCATGAAATCCAGAAGATCGAATTGATGGAAAGCAGTGATTTGGAGCCGCTTATCGATCAGAAAGCCTTGGCCGAGTTTCGCGCACGTGCCCTGAATCCGAAGAAGCCGGTTGCTCGCGGCATGGCCGAAAACCCCGATCACTTCTTCCAACACCGTGAAGCCGGAAACAAATTCTATGAAGCCGTTCCCGCCATCGTAGAGGAATACATGAACGAGATCAACAAGATCACGGGGCGTAACTACGGCCTGTTCAATTATTACGGAGCCGAAGATGCCGAGCGAGTCATCATCGCCATGGGCTCTGTGACGGAAGCTGCCCGCGAAGCCATCGATCATTTGGTTGCCAACGGCGAGAAGGTGGGTATGGTAGCCGTGCATCTGTATCGTCCGTTCTCGGCGAAACATTTCCTTGCGGCTGTGCCCAAAACAGCGAAACGCATCGCCGTACTTGACCGTACGAAAGAGCCGGGAGCCAATGGAGAACCGCTTTATCTCGATGTGAAAGACTGTTTTTACGGTGCAGAAAATGCCCCGATCATTGTCGGTGGACGTTATGGTTTGAGTTCCAAAGACACTACGCCTTCGCAAATCATGGCCGTGTTTGAAAACTTGGCTTTGCCCATGCCCAAGAACCGTTTCACAATCGGTATTGTGGACGACGTGACTTTCACTTCACTTCCGCAAAAAGAAGAAATTGCATTGGGTGGCGAAGGAATGTTCGAAGCGAAATTCTATGGATTGGGAGCCGACGGTACGGTGGGGGCAAACAAAAACTCCATCAAGATTATCGGTGACAATACGGACAAATACTGTCAGGCTTACTTCTCTTACGACTCTAAGAAATCGGGTGGTTTCACTTGCTCGCACTTGCGTTTTGGCGATCATCCCATCCGCTCCACTTACTTGGTGAACACTCCCAACTTCGTGGCTTGCCATGTTCAGGCTTATCTGCACATGTACGACGTAACGCGCGGTCTGCGCAAAAACGGCCTCTTCCTCCTCAATACCATTTGGGAAGGCGAAGAACTTGCCAAACACTTGCCGACCCGCGTGAAGAAGTATTTTGCAAAGAACAACATTACCGTTTATTATATCAACGCCACACAGATTGCGCGTGAAATCGGTCTGGGTAACCGTACCAATACCATACTTCAGTCTGCTTTCTTCCGCATCACGAAAGTAATTCCCGTGGAACAAGCCATCGAACAGATGAAGAAGTTCATCGTGAAGTCCTACGGCAACAAGGGTGAAGACGTGGTGAACAAAAACTATGCGGCTGTCGATCGCGGTGGCGAATTCAAACAACTGACCGTTGATCCGGCTTGGGCGAATCTGCCCGACGATGAAAAAGCGGTGAACAACGACCCCGCATTCATCAACGAAGTCGTGCGTCCCATCAATGCACAGGATGGAGATCTGTTACCCGTATCTGCTTTCAAAGGATTGGAAGACGGAACATGGCATCAGGGAACGGCCGCTTACGAAAAACGCGGTGTGGCTGCATACGTGCCTCAGTGGAATGCGGAGAACTGTATTCAGTGTAACAAATGTGCCTACGTTTGTCCTCACGCCTCTGTTCGTCCGTTTGTGCTTGACGAAGAAGAACAAAAGGGCGCAAACTTCGAGCAATTGAAGGCCGTAGGCAAGATGTTCGAAGGAATGACATTCCGTATTCAGGTAGACGTGCTCGACTGTTTGGGTTGCGGCAACTGTGCCGACGTATGTCCGGGCAAGAAGGGCGAAAAGGCACTTACCATGCAACCGCTCGAAAGTCAGCTTTCGCAAGTGGATAATTGGACATATTGCGCCGACAAGGTGAAGACCAAGCAACATTTGGTAGACATCAAGGCCAATGTGAAGAACTCTCAGTTTGCCACTCCGCTCTTCGAGTTCTCGGGAGCTTGTGCCGGTTGCGGTGAAACTCCTTATGTGAAGCTCATCACCCAGCTGTTTGGCGATCGCGAAATGGTGGCCAATGCCACGGGATGTTCTTCGATCTACTCGGGTTCTGTGCCTTCCACTCCCTACACGACCAACGAAGACGGACACGGTCCGGCGTGGGCGAACTCTCTGTTCGAAGACTTCTGCGAATTCGGTTTGGGTATGGAATTGGCCAACGAGAAGATGCGCGACCGCATTGTCAGACTCTTCACACAATCCATCGAAGACGAACACACGCCGGCTTCGATCAAAGAACTGATGCAGTCTTGGATCGATAACATGTACGATGCGGACAAAACGAAAGAGCTGGCTCCGCAACTTGAAGCCGGAATCGAGGCAGGCGCGGCTCAGGGTTGTCCGGTATGCAAGGAATTGCAAGGCCTGACCCAATTCCTCGTGAAGCGCAGCCAATGGATCATCGGCGGCGACGGAGCCTCTTACGACATCGGTTACGGAGGTCTCGATCACGTGATTGCTTCGGGAAAAGACGTAAACATCCTCGTACTCGACACGGAAGTGTATTCGAACACTGGCGGACAATCGTCTAAAGCGACTCCCGTAGGTGCCATTGCCAAGTTTGCAGCTGCCGGAAAGCGTGTACGTAAAAAAGACCTCGGTTTGATGGCTACGACGTACGGATACGTCTACGTCGCTCAGATCGCCATGGGTGCCGATCAGGCTCAGACGCTGAAAGCCATCCGTGAAGCAGAGGCTTATCCCGGTCCGTCGCTCATCATTGCCTACGCTCCGTGTATCAATCACGGCCTGAAAGCCGGCATGGGCAAGAGTCAGGAAGAGGAAGAAAAGGCCGTGGCCTGCGGATACTGGCACTTGTGGCGTTACAATCCCGCTTTGGAAGCCGAAGGCAAAAATCCTTTCCAACTCGACAGTAAAGAACCTAACTGGGAAGAATTCCAAGGCTTCCTCAAGGGTGAAGTACGTTATTCATCCATGTTGAAGCAATTCCCTGCCGAAGCAGCCGAACTCTTCAAAGCCGCGGAAGAAAACGCGAAATGGCGCTACAACAGCTATAAGCGTTTGGCCAAGACCAACTGGGGCGCAGAAGAATAAGCCTTTTTCATCGGCTTGAAAACAAAGGGCCGTACCCGAAAGTAAACTCCGGTTTGCTTTGGGTGCGGCCTTTTTTCTTGGTTTGCCGAAATCGTTTTACCTTTGCGGCATATCAAAAAAACAACTGTTATGTATGAATGGGCTCAGGAGATGAATTGCGCCGTAACCGTGTGCGACACGGAGGGCATCATCTTGTTTATGAATGAAAAAGCGTGTAACACATTTGCCAAATACGGCAGTCTGATCGGGAAAAATCTGTTGAATTGCCATAATCCCGCTTCGGTCGAAAAAATCAGGGAGCTTCTTGCCACGGGTGGGAGCAACAGCTATACAATTGAGAAAAACGGGGTGCATAAAATGATTTACCAGACGGCTTGGAAGAAAAACGGCACGGTGGCCGGATTGGTGGAGATCTCGATGGAGATACCTTCGGAGTTGCCTCACCACATCCGAAAATGACGAACAGTAGGCGTTTTCAAATTCGATTTCCGAACTTTCCGATGCTCGGTCGATAATCTTTCGATGTTCGGAATCGGATTATAGGATATTGAAAAACAGGATGTACCGGTTTCTTATATGGCAGCTTCGAAAGTCATGAGAGGAATCTGCGGCCTA
>JBHAEN010000016.1:0-3794 GCA_041855645.1 Bacteroides sp.
CGCGATGTCCGTGCGGCAGACATTGGGGTCCGCCTCATCGCGCAACAGGTTGCCAGACAACTTCAACTCACTGATTTATTGCACGTCGAATCAGCGAAGGAGGTTCTTGCATAATTGGGGTTTAGCATGCCCCGCCTTCCAACAAAGGGAAGAGCATGTCGGCATTTGCCGAGGCAACCATGCGGACTTGCGCCTGCTCAAGGCCTGTGGCTTACACAATGGAAACGGGTTCGCCGCGACCCATGCTTTGTTTTTCGTGCTTCGATTCGATGAGTGTCGGGTTTATGCAACCCCAATTACCCCAAAGAACCGATACGACCAAAGCGCTCCAAGAAATCCCATTTTACTCGCATCGGGCAGCGCACACACCCGCAAAACAGCATATCGAACACTTACGATAAGAACATGATGATTCAAGAGAAAATGCCTCTATCCCCCCTCTCCCGTCGACTAATCCTCGATTGGCAAGGAATGGAATTCGATCAGTCCGTCCATGGATGTTTCCTTGATGAGGTCGATTTCCACGCCGTACT
The DNA here is from genome assembly GCA_041855645.1 of Bacteroides sp. Lineage (GTDB taxonomy): Bacteria > Bacteroidota > Bacteroidia > Bacteroidales > Bacteroidaceae > Bacteroides. The sequence continues at coordinate 534 of JBHAEN010000016.1, forward strand.
CGCGACCCACATCGAGCAGGATGTCGGACAGCAGATAGGCCAGCGAACCGACAAAGCGGATGGGGTATTCCTTATAATCGTATTGGCAAATGTTGCGGGCGAAGAAGTTGCGGAGATTGTCCGTAATCAGGCGGAAGACGTATTCATCCTGCGTGTGATCGGCCAGGAAATAGGCTACCGTCGAAAGGAAACGGTTGGGGAAAGGAAGATTGTAGACGGAGTTCATCACATCGTCGACCGAGATGCGGAATTTATTGAAAAACTCCTGAGTGACGGACTGCGGAGCCAACCCCTTCAGCACATCGGAAAGGAAGAGCTTGCCCAAGACGGAACCGCTGCCCTCATCGCCCAGAATGTAGCCGCCGGCCTTGACGTTTTTCACAATCATGCGCCCGTCATAGAAGCAGGAATTGGAACCGGTTCCCAGAATGCAGGCAATACCCGCCTCGCACAGGAACAGTCCGCGGGCGGCGGCCAGCAAATCGCTCTCCACCTGAATGGGCGTTTTGAACTGCGCCACCAAAGAAGCCCCCAGCACGTTTTTCTTTTCGTACGACGTACATCCGGCTCCGTAATAATAGACTTGTTCGAGCCTTCGCCTGAAAAAAACAGGCGGAAGCCCCAGACGCACGCTGCGGCTAATTTCGCGCCGTGTCTGAAAGAACGGGTTGAGGCCTTCCGTAAACACTCGTTGCATCACTTGGTTACCTTCGACCAATGCCCACTCCGTCCGTGTGGAACCACTCTCCGCTATGACTTTCATTCGACTCATTTTTTTTATAATTCGGATACAAATATATCTTTTTTTTCTGAATTCGGAATTGCCACGGACAGGCAAAATTTTATTTCACACGGAAAAAATCGTTTTCGGGATATTTTCGGGTTTAATCTTGTATATTTGCCTCGGCAAGAAAAAAACCGATGGAAGAAATGCAAGCAAAAACAGTAATTAAAACATACAAAAACAGGCAGATTTCCCCATAAAACGGAGGAACAGACTCCCTTTAGACAGACTAAAGGCCGCAAATCTTACGGGATTTTGCGGCCTTTTTTGTCAAGAAAACGGTCGGTTTTTCGTGCAACGGCGTGTATGCCGTTTTAGCAAAACGGAAAAATCGTTTTTGCAAAAACGACCCGAAATTTGTTTAAACAACGATTTTTTCGCGTTCAAAGAAAAGACAAAAAAAATTACGCTTCCGAGGAAGCGGAAAGAAGATTGCCGCAGCCGGGAGTAATAAAAACGGACTTTCCGAAAACAAGACGAGCCTTGGCAGGGATGAACGGGAAAGGGGCTGAGCCGAAACCGAGGTTTTCGACGCAGCCCCTCAAGAAGAGATGTGCTGAAAAGGGACGAAAAAGCCGGTCAGCGTCCGTTCACCGCCCGTTCGAGTTGCTCCAGCGCTTCTTGCAGCACGACGCGCGGACAACCCACATTCAAGCGCATGAAGCCTTCGCCCTCTTTGCCGAACATCGCTCCGTCGTTGAGCGCGAGGCGGGCTTTATCCACAAAGAGGGACACCAATTCTTTCTGCCGCAAACCCAACCGACGGCAATCGAGCATGATGAGGAAGGAAGCCTGAGGGCGTATCATGCCGACGGCGGGAATCCGCTCGCGCAGAAACGCCTCCGCATAATCCACGTTGTCCCGTACATACGACAGCATCTGATCCAACCACTCCGTGCCGTGGCTGTATGCGGTCGCCGTGCCGATGTAAGCGAAGAGATGACCTTCGGAAAGTTCGCCGGCCTGCATGTAGCTGAAGAAACGCCGGCGCAAAGCCTCGTTCTCGACAACGCCGTATGAACTGGCCAGCCCCGCCATGTTGAACGCCTTGCTGGGCGACATGAACACGATGGAATGCGCGCGCGCCTCTTCCGAAACCGTGTTATAGGTGCAGTGCCGATAAGGCGGCAACACCAGATCGGCATGAATTTCATCGGAGATGACCAGCGTGCCGCTTTCGGCGCAAATGGAGGCGATGCGAGCCAGTTCTTCTTTCGACCACACTTTGCCGCCCGGGTTGTGAGGATTGCTCAAAAGGAAGATTTTACATCCCTGCACATCGCGGCGGAAACGGTCGAAATCCATTTCATACTGCCCGTCCCTGAGCGTGAGCGGACTGTAAACCACCTCACGCCCGGTGTTTTGCGTAACGAGAAAGAAAGGATGATAGACGGGAGGCGTGACCAACACTTTGTCGCCCACCTGCGTCAGGCAGCGAATGGCCGCCGCTATCCCGCGCACGATGCCGGGAACGAAGATGAGCCGATCGTCTTCAAAATGCCATCCGTAGCGCGCGGCACACCATCGGCGTATGGATTCGGACCATTCCTTACAGGGCATCGTGTAGCCCAATACTTCATGTTCGAGACGCTTGCGCAAGGCATCCACGACAAACGGAGCCGTACGGAAATCCATATCGGCCACCCACATCGGCAACAAATCGGTCCGACCGTTCCAGCGCAAAGGCACTCCGTCCCATTTCAGGGCATCGGTTCCGCGACGGTCTACGATTTCATCGAAATTATATTGCATAACTTTTCACTTTTGGTTTCTGCAAAAGTACGGTGAAAAGTCGAAATTCACACCCTGCCGAGGCAAGAAAGAGAGCCGCCCGCAAGCGGTCAGCGCGCAAAATAGACCGAACGACGCCGAACCGGAGCGCGTACCGCCGTCAATGTGACGTCACCCTGCAAAGGCCGGTCGGCCGATGAACGGCCGATGCGAATCGTATACCTCCCCGCATCGATATGCCAAAGCCTGTCGGTCACATCGTAGTAAGCGAACAAATCGTAATCCAGCACGAAACGCACAGTCTTCGTCTGCCCCGGCTCGAGGAACACGCGCTCGAAGGCTTTCAATCCGATGGGTTTGAGCGGCTGTCCGTCGGCGGGCGACAGGTAAAGCTGCACGACCTCCGCACCTGCCATGCGCCCCACGTTCGTGAGTTCGAATGCCACTTCCACCGCGTCGGCGGTGACGGCAAGACGAAGATCGGCGTAACGAAACTCGGTATAGGACAGTCCGTGCCCGAAGGGATAAAGCACGCGTTCGGTGTCTTGCGTCAACGACCGGTTGTAACAGATCGGGTCCGTCGATTCCGTTTTCGGATAGCTCAGGCAAAGTTTGCCCGATGGGTTGACACGGCCCGTGAGCACGTCGGCCACCGCCGTACCGCCTTCTTCGCCGGGATAGCCGCACTGCAATATGGCCGCGCAGCGATCGGCCACTCCGGTAATGACTTGAGGGCGACCGCCGAA
>JBHAEN010000017.1:0-19144 GCA_041855645.1 Bacteroides sp.
ATCTCATTTATTTCGATGCTTTCGCGCCCGAAAAGCAACCGGAAATGTGGTCGCAAGAACTTTTTGACGATTTATACGTTTTATTAAGCAACGAAGGACTTCTGACCACGTATTGTGCCAAAGGTGTCGTAAGACGAATGTTGCAAAGCTCCGGTTTCACCGTGGAGCGGCTGCCCGGACCTCCCGGAGGCAAACGCGAGATGCTGCGAGCCCGAAAGAACCCTTTAAACATAAATCCGGACGACGAAATACTTAAAAACCGAGAGAATACCGAATAAACTCCATCACATGAAAAAGAATATCGCATACCTTGCCTTTTGCGGCATACTCGTTTCCTTACTGACAGCCTGCGGCGGAAAAACGTCCAAGAGCGAAGTTCCGGTCATCACCGTCACCATCGAACCGCAACGTTATTTTACCGAAGCCATAGCGGGCGATAAGTTTAAGGTGGTGTCCATCGTACCCAAAGGAAGCAGCCCCGAAACCTACGACCCCGTTCCGCAGCAACTCGTGTCGCTCAGCGAAAGCCGCGCCTACCTGCGCATCGGACACATCGGCTTCGAAATGTCGTGGATGGACAGGCTGGTGTCCAACACTCCCCATCTGCAAGTGTTCGATACTTCCAAAGACATCGACCTCATCATCTCCGACGATCATTGCACACACTATCATGACGACGGCACTTTCCATACGCACGGAGTCGATCCGCACGTATGGAATTCCACGACCAACGCTTTCATCCTTGCCCGCAACACTTACGAGGCCCTCGTAACGCTCGACAAGGAGAACCAACCTTATTATTTCGCCCGGTACGATTCGCTTTGCCGTAAGATTCAGGAAACGCACGATCGCATTTGCGAAAAACTCTTGGGACCGGACATAACCCGGACATTCATGATTTATCACCCGGCCCTCTCCTACTTTGCCCGCGACTACGGATTGCAGCAGATTGCCATTGAGGAAAACGGAAAAGAACCTTCGCCCGCACATCTGAAGAAACTCATCGACATCTGCAAAGAGGAGAAAGTGCGCATTATCTTCATACAACCGGAATTCGACCAAAGCAACGCGGAAACCATTGCCCGGCAGACAGGCGCAAGAATAGTACCCGTCAATCCGCTGAATTACGACTGGCCAAACGAAATGCTGCGAACCGCGGACATACTTGCCGGAAAATTCCGGGAATCCTTATGAAACCAATCATCGAACTGAGGAAGCTGTCGGCGGGATACGACGGCAAACAGGTGTTGCACGACGTCGACCTCACCGTCTATGATCGCGACTTCCTCGGCATCATCGGTCCCAACGGAGGCGGAAAAACCACACTGATCAAGTGCATACTCGGTCTGCTGAAACCCATGAGCGGAGAAATCGTGTTCCATGCCGAACCCTCATTGGGCTATTTGCCGCAATACAGCTCCTTAGACCGAAAATTTCCCGTTTCCGTGGAGGAAGTCATTCTTTCGGGATTAAATGCCCGCAAATCGCTTGTATCGCGTTTTACGGCCGATGAACGCGAAAAAGCCCGGCAAGTGGTTGCCCGCATGGGACTCGAAGGACTGGAACGGCGCCACATCGGGTCGCTCAGCGGCGGACAACTGCAACGCGCCTTGCTGGGAAGAGCCGTCATCTCCTCTCCCACCGCTCTCATTCTCGACGAACCGAGCACGTACATCGACAAACGTTTTGAAGCCCGCCTGTACGAATTGCTGGCCGAAATCAACCGGGAATGTGCCATCATCCTCGTGAGCCACGACATCGGCACGGTACTCCGGCAAGTCAAATCCATAGCCTGCGTAAACGGCACGCTCGACTATCACCCCGACACGGGCATTACCACCGAATGGCTGGAACGAAACTTCCATTGCCCCATCGAATTGCTGGGACACGGAGCAATACCCCACCGCATACTCGGCGAACATGCGGGCGGGTGCACTCACGATTGATTCAATCATCCGATTTGAGCCGGGACAGACCGCACCGGCAATAAATAAAACTAATTTTGATTGCCCTTTTCCTGATTGTGATTTTTAGATTTAAACGGATAATAAGAAATCATTATCAAAACATAGGGCAAAATCGACAATATCTTTAAAAACAATCTATTGTCAGATGTGTCTAACTGAGGTATTGAAATCAATATGAAATACAAAACAAATAAAACAGCAGAAATAATTTTTAACCACATACTATATTTATTCATATCCCAATATTTTTAATTATATCACAAATAAAAACAAAAAAAACAATAGAAATCGATTTATGTTGTGAAACATAGATTAAAATCCGATACGGAATAGAATTTTTCATCAAAAAAATACCCCGACACCCTTCACACTCGTTGAATTAACACAGCCAAGCAGAAATTGAAAACGAGTTTCCGAACGGTGCGCGCGAGCCGAGCAACCGTCTTTTTTTGAATTCTCCTCAATCTTCCTCCACGCTTTCTCCTTTTTCTTATTTTTGCATCAGCCTTCGGGCATGAAAAAAACGGGAAAACAAACAAAATTCATACGGAAAAAGATGCAAGAAAACAGAGAAAATATCATACAAAACAGTGAATAATCCATCCTTTCACACGCAAAGGAAGACTATTCTACGGGGTAAAGGCTGCAAATCTTACGGGGTTTTGCAGCCTTTTTTGTTGAGAAAACGGAGTATTTCGGTTAAAACGACTCGTTATTCGTTTTAGAAAAAACGAGGAGTACGTTTTTGCAAAAACGACGCCTTTTTTTGTTAAAAACGAATTTTCGGTCAAGAAAATAAAGATGTGATTTTTTTACTTCAAAAGTTCGATTCAAACGAATAATGATAAAATAAACATACAAAAAAAAGAAGAAAATGAAGAAGAAAAATAGCAAACAAAAAAAGCGGTACATCAGGAAAGAAGTATTTTGTTAACTTAACGAGAATATTGCTCTTTTTTTATTTCTATACGCTGATTGTCATTATCTTTGCCGCATGCATCCGAACGAAATCAATCGCATTGAAAATAACTAAATACATAAGAAGTATGATCAAATCCGTTTTTATCGCATTCCTGCTTTGCCTCGGTAGCACCGCTTTCTCGCAAACCTGTTCCATCAGAGGCGTCACGACCGATCCGAGTTCCGACGGAAAAATCGTCCGTCTGCTGCTCATCGAGTCGGACAATCAAGTGGCCGACAGTGCCGTGGTGGTCAACGGGCGTTTCCGTCTGAAAGCAACAGTGAAAAAACCCTGCTGGGCCTGCGTGGACATCAACGAGGAAGAAATTGCCTACATCATCCTCGAAGAAGGTTTTCTGAGCCTCGAAATGAATGCCGAAGGATTTTTCAGCAAAGGAACTCCGCTGAACGATACCTTCCAGATGGGGTGGCAAATGTATCAGCAATCGGAAATGGAACTTCTGGAAAATCGTTCCAAAATCAACGCCATGGACATAGACAAGGAAGAAAAGAAGAACCTTTTCCTCAAAAGCGTGGCCGAAGGAAATGAAATCACCCGCGTGCTCGTGAAAAAAATCACGGAACAGAATCTCACGAACATCGTTCCCGTGTTCTGGCTGGCCACCTTCGGGCAGCTCTTCACGAAAGAAGAAATGGATGCCATGCTGAGCAAGGCATCGCCCGCTTTGAAGAACAACGAACTGCTCAAAAGTTTGAATTTCGACTTGTAATTCCCCAAATAAAGAAATGAAAAAAGGCCTGCATGATCACAGGCCTTTTTTCGTTTCCTTTTGCGCGAAACTCACGCACGCACCGGTCATAAACCGAGACTTGCCGAAATGTCCAACATCCGTCGAATGGGCTTCACGGCTTTTTCAGCCACTTCGGGATCGACGGTGATTTCGGGTGACTCGTCCCTGAGGCAGGCATAGAGCTTTTCGAGCGTATTCAGACGCATGTATGCGCACTCGTTGCAGGCACATGTACTGTCGTCGGGCGGAGCAGGAATGAATTCGGTCGAAGGACACTTCTTCTTCATCTCATGCAGAATGCCCGATTCGGTGGCTACGATGAATTTCCGTTCGGGATGCTCAACGGCATATTTCAACAGAGCCGCAGTGGACCCCACCACATCGGCAAGTTTCAGAACCGCACTTTTACATTCGGGATGGGCAAGCACCACGGCCTCGGGATGCCGGGCTTTCAATTCCACAATCTTCTCCACCGAAAACTGTTCGTGCACATGGCAGGCTCCGTCCCAAAGCAACATTTCCCTGTGGGTAACGGAGTTGATATAATTCCCCAGATTCCGGTCGGGGCCGAAGATGATTTTCGTATCTTGGGGCAGACTTTCGATAATCTGTCGGGCATTGGTCGAGGTCACCACCACATCCGTCACCGCTTTGACGGCGGCAGTCGTGTTGACATAAGACACCACCGTGTGGTCGGGATGCCGGGCCACGAAACGGGCAAACTCGTCGGCCGGGCAACTGTCGGCCAGCGAACAACCCGCTTCCCTGTCGGGCACGAGCACCTTTTTGTCCGGACAGAGCACTTTGGCCGTTTCGCCCATGAAATGCACGCCGCAAAGCACAATGATATCGGCTTTCGTCCGTGCCGCCCATTGCGCCAGTGCGAGGCTGTCGCCCACAAAGTCGGCCACGTCCTGTATTTCGCCCCGCTGGTAGTAATGGGCAAGGATGAGCGCATTCTTTTCTTTCTTGAGTTGTTCGATGGCAGTTACGAGTTCATTCATATTATTATTGATTTCTTTTTAAAGAGAGAAAATTCGATGATGATGATGATGGGTTGTTGATAGTGTTCGTAAAAAAACAGGGATTTTCTTGCTTAAAGAGTTATCACCCGTTGCGCTTTCGTTGTCCCGGCTTTATCAACGGAGAAAAAAGAATGAAAATGGCGTTTATGCTCATTAAAATCAGTTGTTTTCGGATTTTTTCTGTTTCATTGTTCACCGGTTGTTGAGAAGGGGCAAAGTTAAAAACTTTATTTGTAGCACCCGAATCTGCGAGGCTGAAAAATCGGTTGGATATTCCCTGAGAACTTTCGTTTTTCCGGTTTGGAAGTTTCGGTTTCAAATGCCTTTATGTTTTCTTCCGACTTTTGCAAGTGTGATTTATGAAAATCTTTGCGTCCTGTTTTCACAGGTTTTCCACCGTTATTCACAGGGGTGTGAACAGAAAGAATTACCTTTGTTGTCGGAAACAGTGAATTGAAACGATGCGGAAACTGAAAATTACGGAACTCAACAGAATTTCGGCCGAAGAATTCAAGGAAGCGGAGAAACTTCCTTTGGTGGTGGTGCTCGACAATGTGCGCAGTCTTCACAACATCGGTTCGGTGTTTCGCACGTCCGATGCTTTTCGCGTGTCGTGTATCCATCTTTGCGGAATCACTGCCCGTCCGCCCCATCCCGAAATGCACAAGACGGCCTTGGGTGCCGAATACACCGTCGATTGGAAATACGTGTCCGACACGGTGGAGGCTGTCGAGCTTCTTCGTCGGGAAGGATATGTCGTTTATGCCGTGGAGCAGGCGGAAGGCAGCCTTATGCTCGGCGACTTCGTGCCGGAGAAAGGAAAGAAATACGCCGTTGTTCTGGGCAATGAAGTGAAAGGCGTGAGGCAGGAAGCCATCGACCGTTGCGACGGTTGTCTGGAGATTCCGCAATACGGCACGAAGCATTCGCTCAATGTTTCGGTCACGGCGGGAATCGTAATCTGGGATTTGTTCGGAAAACTGACGAGGTGATTTTTTAAAGCTGTTTTTTCGCCCTGTATTTGATGTTGCGCGGATGATGTTCGATGATTTCACTGCGCAACATGTTTCGGTCTATGTGCGTATAAATCTCCGTGGTGGCGATGGATTCGTGACCCAACATGCTTTGAATGGCACGCAGATTGGCTCCGCCTTCGAGCAGATGAGTGGCAAACGAATGGCGGAAGGTGTGGGGACTGATGTTTTTGGTCACTCCCGCCACGTCGGCCAATTCTTTGATGAGATGGAAAATCATGATGCGCGAGAGTTTTTTTCCTCGTCGGGCACTGACGAACAAATAATCTTCATGCCCCGGTTTGATGTCTATTTGGTTTCGGTCGGGTAAATAAAGCCTGATTTCATGGATGGCGTTAGGCGAAATCGGCACGAGGCGTTGTTTGTTTCCTTTTCCTTCGACCTTGACGAACCCTTCTTCAAAATAAATGTCGGAGAGCTTCAGTTCGGTCAGTTCCGACACGCGCAATCCGCAACTGTACAATGTTTCGAGAATGGCACGGTTACGCTGTCCTTCGGTTTTTCCGCGGTCTATTGCACCGATCAGCATGTCTATTTCTTCCACCGTGAGGACTTCGGGTAATTTGAAACCTATTTTCGGTCCTTCGATCAGTTGGGAAGGGTCGGTTTCGAGTCGGTTGGTCACGACCAGAAAGCGGAAGAACGATTTGACGCCCGACAGGATGCGCGCTTGCGACCGGGCATGTATGCCGATGTCGTGAAGTCCGGCGACGAATTGTTCCAAATCGTCGGGTTTCGCTTCCCGATAATCGATGTTTTCGATTGTGAAAAAACTCATCAGCTTGTCCAAATCCGTCAGGTAAGCGTCGAGTGTGTTCGGTGAAAGCGATTTTTCGAGTTTGAGATATTGCGTGTATTCCTTGACAACAGACTGTTTTCTTTCCTTATCCTGTGTCTTTTTGTCCATATTCATTTCTTTTTTTACCTTTGCGGCAAAGTTAGTGATTTATTCGGTCGGGCAGTCGGCACGCCGGGGAGAGAGATGATTTCTTTTCACTTTGTTCTTAACTTGCCGTTTGTTCCGTCAACTTGTCGATTCGTCAACTTTTTTCCCCTTAATCCGCATAAACCAATGAAAATACAAATCATCAACGGTCCCAACATCAATCTGCTGGGCAGACGCGAACCCTCGGTTTACGGAAACGTCGGTTTCGAAGAGTGTTTGCTCACGTTGCGCCGACGTTATCCGGAAGTGGAGTTGACTTATTTTCAATCCAATTCGGAAGGCGAACTTATCGACTGCATTCAGCAAAAGGGGTTTGAAGTCGACGGCATCATTCTCAACGCCGGGGCCTACACGCATACTTCCATTGCCTTGCAAGATGCCATCCGTGCGGTGCAGGCTCCGGTAATCGAAGTGCATATATCCAATGTGCATGCTCGCGAGCCGTTCCGTCACGTGTCGATGATTGCCTGTGCCTGTAAAGGAGTGATTGCCGGCTTCGGACTCGATTCTTACCGCTTGGCCGTGGAAGCCTTGCTGAATGCGTAAATGAAGAACGTAAAATAATAGGTATTACTGTATATGTTATTGAAACAGACTAAGATTGTTGCTTCCATATCGGACAAACGCTGCGATGTGGATTTTATCCGTGAATTGTTCAACGCTGGCATGAACGTGGTGCGCATGAACACAGCCCATGCCGGCCGTGAAGGATTTGAGGCGTTAATTGCCAATGTGCGCACCGTGTCCAACCGCATCGGCATTCTTATGGACACGAAAGGCCCCGAAGTACGCACCACATTCAGTGCGGAACCCATTGCTTACCGCATCGGCGATCGGGTGAAAGTGGTGGGCGACCCCGGTTTGGAAACCACGCGCGAGTGTATAGCCGTGTCTTATCCGCGCTTTGTGAACGACCTCAACATAGGCGGAATCATTCTTATCGACGACGGTGACCTCGAACTCGGCGTCGTCGAAAAACATGCCGATTACTTGATTTGCGAAGTGCACAACGAAGCCACGTTGGGCAGTCGCAAAAGCGTCAACGTGCCGGGTGTACGCATCAATCTGCCTTCACTTACGGATAAGGATCGCGACAACATCCTCTACGCCATCGAAAAAGACATCGACTTCATTGCCCATTCCTTTGTGCGCAATCGTCAGGATGTGCTCGACATCCGCGAGATACTCGATGCTCACCATAGCGACATCAAAATTATCGCCAAGATAGAGAATCAGGAAGGGGTGGATAATATCGACGACATCATCGAAGTGGCCGACGGCATCATGATAGCTCGAGGCGATCTCGGTATCGAAGTGCCTCAGGAACGCATTCCCGGCATTCAGCGCATACTCATTCGCAAATGTATTCTGGCGAAGAAACCCGTTATCGTGGCCACGCAGATGCTGCACACCATGATTAACAACCCGTGCCCCACGCGTGCCGAAGTGACCGACATCGCCAACGCCATCTATTACCGCACCGATGCCCTCATGCTGAGCGGAGAGACGGCTTACGGCAAATATCCGGTCGAAGCCGTAAAAACAATGGCAACGATTGCCGCGCAAGCCGAAAAAGACAAACTCGAGGAAAACGATATTCGCATTCCGCTCGACGAGAACAGCAATGACGTTACCGCTTTTCTGGCCAAGCAAGCCGTGAAAGCCACATCGAAACTGAAAATACGCGCCATCATTACCGACAGTTACAGCGGACGCACGGCACGTAACCTCGCCGCTTTCCGTGGTAAATTTCCCGTACTGGCCATTTGTTATAAGGAAAAAACAATGCGTCATCTTGCGCTCTCCTATGGAGTGGAAGCCATCTATATGCCCGAACTGGCCAACGGACAGGAATATTATTTTGCTGCCTTGCGCCGCTTGATCAAGGAAGGCAGGTTGAACCCTGACGATATGGTGGGCTATCTCAGCAGCGGAAAGGCGGGCACTCATACCTCTTTCCTTGAAATCAACGTGGTGTCCGATGCCTTGGCATACGCTGAAGACACGGTGTTGCCCAATAAAAACCGTTACTTGTAATCTTACCCTCGCTCCGCACACCGTTTATGCAGGAAACCGAATCCGTAGACGAATATATTTTGCAACACATCGACGCGGAGAGCGACTATCTTAAAGCACTCTATCGCGACACACATGTCAGGCTTCTCCGTCCGCGCATGGCCTCCGGCCACTTGCAAGGACGGATGCTTTGCATGTTTGTCCGCATGATACGTCCGCTTCAAATACTCGAAATAGGAACTTATAGCGGATATTCCGCCCTTTGTCTGGCCGAAGGACTTCCCGAAGGCGGCATGCTCCATACGTTCGAAATCAATGACGAACAGGAAGACTTCACCCGTCCGTGGTTGGAGTGTTCTCCTTATGCCGACAAAATTCGCTTTTACATAGGCGATGCCCTGCAACTCGTTCCTTCAATGGGATTGACGTTCGATCTCGCTTTCATCGACGGCGATAAACGCCGGTATGTCGATTATTACGAAATGACCCTTGAACATCTTTCGTCCGGAGGATACATCCTTGCCGACAATACCTTGTGGGACGGCCACGTACTTGAAGTCGACACCCGTCCTGCCGATGCACAGACACTCGGCATCAAAGCCTTCAATGATCATGTGGCCCGGGATGTTCGCGTGGAGAAAGTCATTCTGCCTTTGCGCGACGGACTCACGATAATCAGAAAGAAGTAAAGTTTCTTCTTTTTCCGTTCTGCTTTTGTCATCGGTGTCGTGTATTCTTGCATTTCCTGCATTTCCGTCGGCTTGAAAAAGAAATTTTAGAACGGAAATGTATCGTCATTCGAATAAAAGATTTACTTTTGTGCCTTATTAAACCTACAATCGGTTGAGAACGAAAATCATAAAAATCTTTCTTTCTTCTCTTCTTTCACAGAAAAACGAACCGCAATAAGTATGGATAAATTCAGCTATGCCATTGGTCTGGGCATCGGACAAAACCTTCTGGGCATGGGAACCAAAGGACTTGTCGTAGAAGACTTCGCCAAAGCCATCAAAGATGTGCTTGAGGGCAATCAGACCGCAATCAGTCATCAAGAAGCACGCGACATTGTAAATAAATACTTCGAAGAACTCGAAGTGAAAATGAACGCGGCGAATATCGAACAAGGCAAGGCCTTTCTCGATGAAAACGGAAAACGCACCGGGGTGATCACATTGCCCAGCGGCTTGCAGTACGAAGTAATCAAACAGGGAACGGGCAAACAAGCCAAAGCCACCGACCGGGTGAAATGTCACTATGAAGGCACGCTTATCGACGGTACGCTGTTCGACAGTTCGGTTAAACGCGGAGAACCTGCCGTTTTCGGTGTCGGGCAAGTCATTCCCGGATGGGTCGAAGCCCTTCAGCTCATGCCGGAAGGTTCCAAATGGAAGCTTTACATTCCCTCCAATCTGGCTTATGGCGCGCAGGGAGCCGGCGAAATGATTCCTCCGCACAGTACGCTGGTATTTGAAGTAGAACTAATTGAAGTACTCTAAACTATAAAAATCAAAGCAAATGAAAAAAAAGAGCATTTGGGTGGCTTTGGCTGCCGCAGCAAGCCTTGCTTCGTGCACGGCACAATCTCCGAAGGCAAACTTGAAAACTGAACTCGATTCATTGTCGTATGCTATCGGCATGTCGCAAACTCAGGGATTGAAAGACTATTTGGTGGGACGTCTTGAAGTGGATACCGCTTACATGAATGATTTCATCAAAGGTTTGAACGAAGGAGCCAACAAAACCACGAAGAAAGACATTGCTTACATGGCCGGTTTGCAAATAGGTCAGCAACTCAGCAATCAAATGATGAAAGGCATCAATCAGGAATTGTTTGCCGATGATTCCGTAAAGACCATCAGCAAAGAAAACTTCCTGGCCGGTTTCATTGCCGGAACTCTCGAAAAAGGCGGCTTGATGAACATGAAAGATGCTCAGGAATATACCCGCACAACGATGGAAGTGATCAAGACCAAAACGTTGGAAGAGAAGTATGCCGACAATAAAGCTGCCGGTGAAAAATACCTTGACGAAAATAAAAAGAAAGAAGGGGTGAAGACTACCGCCAGCGGTTTGCAATACAAGGTGATAACCGAAGGTAAAGGCGTTATTCCCGCAGATAGCAGCACCGTGAAGGTACACTATCGGGGTACGCTCATCGACGGAACCGAATTCGACAGCTCATACAAGCGTAACGAGGCCACCACGTTCCGTGCCAACCAAGTGATCAAAGGATGGACGGAAGCCCTCACCATGATGCCCGTAGGTTCTAAATGGGAAATCTATATTCCGCAAGAATTGGCTTACGGTTCCAGAGAATCGGGTCAAATCAAACCTTTCTCCGCATTGGTTTTTGAAGTAGAACTGCTCAGCATCGAGAAGTAATTCTACCTGTTTGTAACCAATCGGACAGACATATACCGGGCGCGGATTGCGCGGATTTTACGGAATTCAAAACGAATAAGATTCCGTGTTCCGCACAATCCGCGCCCTTTTTGTTCATACGGGTTGAGGCGATAGACAGCCCGAAATGTCCGACCTCGTATTGACATTGGTTGCCGATGTATGGCCTTCTTTTCAATTTTTCGCACCGAATCGGACAAAAAATAAAATAATTGCTTATATTTGCTTACTTTTTGATATTAAGTGTCCCTTAAACTTATTTATATGGAAAAAATAGACAAACTCGACAGGCAAATATTGGAAATAATTTCCCAGAATGCCCGTACTCCTTTCAAAGACGTTGCGGCGGAGTGTGGCGTATCGCGTGCAGCCATTCATCAGCGTGTTCAGCGAATGATCGACTTGGGAGTGATTGTCGGATCGGGCTATCATGTCAATCCCAAATCTTTAGGTTTCCGTACTTGTACGTATGTGGGTATTCGTCTTGAAAAAGGCTCTATGTACAAGAATGTGGTCGGCGAGCTGAATAAGATTCCCGAAATCGTGGAATGTCATTTCACCACGGGTCCTTACACGATGTTGACGAAGGTATATGCCCGCGACAATGAACATTTGATGGATTTGCTGAACAACAGGATGCAGGAGATTCCCGGCGTGGTGGCCACCGAGACGCTGATTTCTCTCGAACAGAGCATCAAGAAGGAAATACCCATCTGTCCGGAGAAATAAACGGTCGTGATGGATTTCTTGCTTGAGCATCATCTCGAAGGGCTTTTCATCGGTTTTTGTACCTTTCTCATCATCGGGTTGTTTCATCCCGTCGTGGTGAAAGCCGAATATTATTGGGGAACGAAATGCTGGTGGTTCTTTCTGCTTATGGGTATGGGGGCCGTTGTGGCTTCGATTTTCGTGGGCGATGTCGTTTTAGCCTCGCTTTTGGGTGTGTTTGCCTTCTCTTCGTTTTGGACGATAAAAGAGCTGTTCGAACAGCGTGAGCGTGTTCGTAAAGGCTGGTTTCCGAAGAATCCCAAGCGAAAGTACGATTTCTGAAGCATGTTCTTTCTACCCTTTTTGAGTGCAGTACTTGCATAATTCCGCAGAAAGCACTACTTTTGTCGCCATAAGTTCCATAATGGAGCATCAGGACTTGTAGCTCAGTTGGTTAGAGCAACAGACTCATAATCTGGAGGTCCCTGGTTCAAGCCCAGGCTGGTCCACAAATAAGAAAAAGGCTGCAACCCGACGTGTGAAGGTGTTGCAGCCTTTTTTGAATGCCTCATCTATCGCTCGCGTTGACGTTTTAATCGTTTCACGGCATGTTCGAGCGATTCGCTCGGTTCGATGATGTTATATGCTCCCCAAAAATCTTCGTCGTAGAAGCTCGATACGTCGTCCGATAACACTTCGTTCGGTTTGAAGCTGTCCTTCCAAGAGATGCGCGAATCAATGGCGGGTTGGCGATCGGTTACCACCATTTCGGACTGTATGGCATAGTTCGTGGAGAACAGTTTACGCTTCCAGTCGCACTTGAAAGCGATGTGGGCATATACGTAGTTCAGGTCGCTTCGTCCCTCCCGATCGATGTAGCTGACGCGATAGGACACCTCTGTGGGTCGGAAACGTAATCCGGCGGGTTTGCGGTGAAGCACGGATTGTATGGCTTTCGGCAGATCGGAGAGATCGAGCGAAAACTCGGCGCGGGTAAACGACAGTCGTTCCCGGTCAATGTAGAATCGTCCGTTATAGAGGGCATGAGGAAGGACTCGGCGCGGACGAAAGCCGACGACGTATTGCAGACGCCGGTCGATAGAGGTCATTTCTTCAAAGTAGAAATCGTAGAAATCGAGCATTTCGGGGCTGAGCAACAGGTCGGGATTCTTTACTACATCCAGATAAACGGCCGAAACGGGGCCGCCCAGCAGTTTTACGGCCAACGTGTCGCTGACTTTGGTGCTGATGAGTTTGCGTCCTTTTATGAGTTGTACGCGGTCTTGTTCGACGCCGGGATTCCGGTAACTTGTCTTGTAGAGGTCGACAACGGCTTCGGATACGTTGATGTATCGCTTTTTCTTCTGGGCCGTTTCCCGGTAGAAACCCGTGAGCAAACGGGGGTTCGCATCGTAGTTGGCAACGATTTTCGACACCGCTTCTTCGACAAGACGCCGAGGCTCGTAGCCCGTGATGACCACCTCCCGCAGCTGATTTACGGCGGGAGAGAGCCAAATGGTGAGCTTTTCGGTAGTCGATGTGCTGTCTACCTTAATCTGCGAATTGTAATAGCCCAAATGGGAGATTTCAATGCTTATGTCGCTTCCCGTTGCGGAACGGGCGATTTTCAGCGTAAAATCTCCGTCGTCATTGCTTACCGTTCCGTGCGGGCTGCCGACTACATTGATGTTTGCATAAGGAATGACTTTCTTGCTGTTGCGGTCTTTTACGACACCGTTCACGGTGAGATGCGTTTTTTCTTCGCGGGGCGTGACGGCGGCAGTCGGTGCAGGCATCAAGAGGATGGCTGCAAGCATTGTGAGCAAAGGGTTGAGTGTTTTCATGACGCCTCCTTCTCGTTTCGTTTTTCTTTCGGTTGTGTGCGGAGAGATGGAGGTAAAGATAGTAAAAATCTGCACAACAACAAATTACAAACGATTTTTTATCTTCGAGGCGATGAAATTTTAAAGGATTGGATTTTTCTTCAGGAAAGTTGCCAGGGCTTGTACGGCGCGCGCACGGTGACTGATGCGGTTCTTTACGTCGGCTCCAAGCTCGGCGAAGGTCCGGTCAAAGCCGTCGGGTACGAAGATGGGGTCGTAACCGAATCCTTCGGCTCCCCGAGGCGTACGGATGATTTCTCCTTCGACGATTCCTTCGAAGCGGTGTTCCTGTCCGCGAATGAGGAGCGAGATGACGGTGCGGAAGCGTGCCCGACGATTGTCCACGCCTTCCAGCTCGTGTAGCAATCGGTTCATGTTGGCCTCCGAATCGTGTCCTTTTCCGCCCGCATAACGTGCGGAATAGACTCCGGGCGCCCCGTCGAGGGCATCCACTTCGAGTCCCGTGTCGTCGGCAAAGCAGTCGAAACCGTAGCGTTCGTAAACGAAGGAAGATTTCAGCAGGGCATTGCCTTCGAGCGTGTCTGCTGTTTCAGGAATATCTTCATGACAATGGATGTCATTCAGGCTGAGCAGGTCGATGTCATGACCCAGTATGGAGGCAACTTCTTCGAGCTTGTGAGCGTTGTTGGTGGCAAAAACGAGTTTCATATCCGGCAAGATGTTTTTTCCGACCTCCGAAAGGTTATCGTCCGACCCTCGAATGATTCGGATTTCCTTTTAAGATGTCCGCAAGTATTTGTCGAAGCGGATAATCAAATCCGCTTCGATTTTTAGTGCATCGACTATTTGATTTTTAGTTTATCAAATCCTTCTCCATAGACTCCGATAACGGAGCTTTGGGAAATGAAAGCATGGGGGTCGATTCGTTTCACCAGTTGGAAAATATCGAACGACTGGCGTTTTTTGGCCAGTACCACCAGCACTTTTACGTCGTTTTTGCTGTACCATCCGGTTCCGTCGAGCACGGTTACGCCGCGATGAGTGTCCTTGATGATGCTGTCGGCAATCTCATCGTATTTCTTGGAAAAGATGAGAAACTGTACCGACTGGCGGGCGCGGTTGATCACCCAGTCGAGCACCAACCCGATGATGAACAGCGTTACGAAACCGAAAATAACCCGCTTCCAGTCGTGAAACACAAAGTAGCAGGTGGTGATGATCACCACGTCGCAGAGCATGATCATGCGTCCCAACGACACGTCTTTGTATTTGTTCACTACGGCGGCGATGATATCGGTTCCTCCCGTACTGCCGTTGTAGGTGAAAACGATTCCCAGCCCGAATCCGCAGATCACCGCGCCGATGATGCAGGCCATGAAGTCTTGTCCCGCTCCCAGCAGCAGTGGTTTGATTTGTCCGGCCACTTCCGCATGATCGGGAGTAATGATGTAATTGTCCACGATCAACTGAAAGCCCCACAGCATCAGCGTCATCATACCGATGGCATACATGGTCTTGATGCTGAATCCCGGTCCCAGCACTTTAATGGCCAGCGTGATGAGGATGGCGTTGATGATGAAATAAGAATTCTGAATGGGGAATCCTGTGGCATAATAGATGATGGCCGCCACACCGGTCGCCCCACCCGTGGTGATCTGATAGGGAAGCATGAAAGCGGCCCATCCCATACAGTAACAGGCTAAACCGAAAGTGATGTAACCGTAATCTTTCAACGTGCGGAAGATGTCGGCCTTGGAGGGTTGAAGCATAAGTTGAGGTATTTGGGTTAGATAACTACATTGACGATTTTTTTCGGTACGACGATGACCTTCTTCGGTGTTCGTCCTTCCGTCCATTTCAGTGCGCGTTCGTCGTTCAACACGGCGTTTTCGATGCTTTTGGCATCGGCGTCTGCGGGAAATTCCATCGTGAACCGCGCCTTTCCGTTGAAGGAAACGGTATAGTTCACCGTGTCTTCGACGAGGTAGTCTTCGTTGCAAACGGGCCATGAGGCGTCGCATACCGTATCTGCATGTCCCAATGCGTGCCACAGTTCTTCACAAACGTGAGGCGCGAAAGGTGCCAACACGACGACGAGGTCTTTGAGGACTTCGCGCTTGGTGCATTTCAGCGCGGAAAGTTCGTTCACGCAAATCATGAACGCGCTTACGGAGGTGTTGTACGAGAATTGCTCGATGTCGCCCGTCACTTTCTTGATGAGCTTGTGCAGGCTTTTGAGTTCTTCTTTGGCGGCGGGTTCGTCGGTGATTGTCCACTGTCCGTTTCTGTCGTAGAAAAGCGTCCAGAACTTACGCAGGAAGCGATGCACACCGTCGATGCCGTTCGTGTCCCACGGTTTGGACTGTTCCACGGGGCCGAGAAACATCTCGTACATGCGCAGCGTGTCGGCACCGTACTTTTCGACAATCATATCGGGGTTGACGACATTGAACATCGACTTGCTCATCTTTTCCACTGCCCAGCCGCAGACGTATTTGCCCTCTTCGAGGATAAATTCGGCCGTGGCGTATTCCGGTCGCCATGCTTTGAAAGCCTCCACGTCGAGCACGTCACCGCTTACGATGTTCACGTCGACATGCAGCGGAGTGGTGTCGTATTGGTCTTTCAATCCCAATGAAACGAACGTATTGCTGTCTTTGATGCGGTATACGAAATTGCTGCGTCCCTGAATCATTCCTTGATTCACGAGTTTTCGGAAGGGTTCTTCCGTCACGGACACGCCGATGTCGAACAGGAATTTGTTCCAGAAACGAGAATAGATGAGGTGTCCCGTGGCGTGTTCCGTTCCGCCTACGTAGAGGTCGACATTGCGCCAGTAGCCGGCAGCTTCGGCAGATACGAGTGCTTTGTCGTTGCGCGGATCCATATAGCGCAGGTAGTAGGCCGAGGAACCGGCAAAGCCCGGCATGGTGTTCAGTTCGATGGGGAAAACGGTTTTATAATCGATTTTTGCGTTCTCCACCACACAACGGTTCACCGTGTCCCATGCCCAGTGGGTGGCATGTCCCAGCGGAGGCTCGCCTGTTTCGGTGGGAAGAAACTTGGCCACTTCGGGCAAGGGGAGGGGTAATGCGCTTTCGTCGATCATGTAAGGCATGCCGTTTTTGTAGTACACGGGGAAAGGCTCGCCCCAATAGCGTTGGCGCGAGAAGATGGCGTCGCGCAGGCGGAAGTTGACTTTTACACGTCCCAATCCTTTTTCTTTGACGTAGGCTTTTGTGCGTTCGATGGCTTCTTTCACCGTAAGTCCGTTCAACACGAGTTCGCAATGCGGGGTAACGCCGGCTTTGGGCGAATTGCACACGATGCCTTCCTTGGCGTCGAAACTTTCTTCACTCACGTCGCATCCTTCCACCAGAGGGATGATGGGCAGACGGAAGTGTCTGGCGAAAGCATAATCGCGGCTGTCGTGCGCCGGAACGGCCATGATGGCCCCCGTGCCGTATCCGGCAAGCACATAGTCGCTGATCCAAATCGGAATGTCTTCGCCCGTAAAGGGATGAATGGCATACGAACCGCTGAACACACCGCTCACGCTGCGGTCGGCAATACGTTCGCGTTCGGTGCGTTTCTTCGTGCGTTCGAGGTAGGCTTCCACTTCGGTGCGGTGTGCGTCGGTGGTGAGCTGCGCCACCAATTCGCTTTCGGGCGCGAGTACCATGAAGGTTACGCCGAATACGGTGTCGGCACGAGTGGTGAAGATGGTGAAGCGCACGTCGCTGTCTTTAACGGAAAATTCCATCTCCGCCCCTTCCGAGCGTCCTATCCAGTTGCGCTGCGTTTCTTTCAGGGAGTCTGTCCAGTCGATGGTTTCCAGTCCGTCGAGCAGGCGTTGTGCATAGGCCGATACGCGCAAGCACCATTGGCGCATCTGCTTTTGGATTACGGGATGTCCGCCTCGTTCGCTCACTCCGTCCACCACTTCGTCGTTGGCCAATACCGTGCCCAATGCAGGACACCAGTTGACCATCGTTTCGCCCAGATAGGCGATGCGGTAATTCATCAGCACTTCCTGCCGTTCCTCTTCGCTCATGGCGTTCCATTCTTCTGCGGTGAAGCGGAGTTCTTCGTTGCAGGCGGCATCCAATCCCTCGCTGCCTTGTCGGGCAAAACGGGCAATGAGCGCATCTATGGGCTGTGCCTTGCGGGTTTCATTGCAGTAGTAGCTTTGGAACATGCGGATGAATGCCCATTGCGTCCAGTGATAATATTCCGGTTCGCAGGTTCGCACTTCACGGCTCCAGTCGAAGGAAAAGCCTATTTTGTCGAGCTGCTCGCGATAGCGGGCGATGTTGGCACGAGTGGTCACTTCAGGGTGCTGTCCGGTCTGTATGGCATATTGCTCGGCGGGAAGTCCGTAGGCATCGTAGCCCATGGGGTTGAGCACGTTGAATCCTTGCTGACGCTTGTAGCGGGCGTAGATGTCCGAAGCGATGTAACCCAACGGGTGCCCTACATGCAGCCCTGCGCCGGAAGGATAGGGAAACATGTTGAGCACATAGAACTTCTCCCGTTGCGGATCTTCCGTAACGCGATAAGTGTGATTGTCTTTCCACCATTGTTGCCATTTCTTTTCAATTTCCCTGAAGTTATACTCCATAGTTATAAATGTGTTTATTAATCAACGATTTATTATTCTTTTGGCTATCGAGCCGCAAATTTAGCGGTTTATTTTCGGATAATCATAGTGCGCAGAGCCAAAAAACGCATGCGGGGAGCCGGGCCGATCGGTTGCTTTTCGTATGCAATACCCATAAGTAGGTATCTCCCGCTCTCCTCCGATACCTATTTATGGCTATTTTGTCGTCTGCCCGTCAATAAATCTTAAAAACGGACGGGTTACTACTCCGGAAAACCTCTACATTTGCCGCGCTTTTCCGAAAGGAAACACGCGTAAAATCAAATCATAAAACCAAACTTTACTTTACACAATGAAACATTTTATTCTTACCGCACTCTTGACATGGATGGCCATGCCGCTGCTTCATGCGGAAGATGCAGACAAGAAGCCGAGAACCGACGCCCACATCGTGGGGCATGTCATCGACGCCACAACGGGAGAACACGTGCCCGGCGTGAGTCTCTTCATCAAGGGAACAACCATCGGTACGGTGACCGACCAGACGGGGCACTACCGCCTTATGGACATGCCGCTCGGAACCAAAACGCTGGTGATGAAAGCCGTCGGCTATAAAACGCAGGAAAAGGAAATCACCCTGAAAAAAGGCACTACGCAAGAGGTGAATTTCTTCCTTGAAGAAGACATAGCCGCACTCGATGCCGTGGTCGTATCGGCCAATCGCACCGAAACCACCCGACGTCTTGCTCCCACTCTGGTGAACGTCATCGATGCGAAGGTGTTTTCGGCTTCGAACTCGAACAATCTGGCGCAGGGCATCATTTTCCAGCCCGGTGTGCGTGTGGAAAACAACTGCCAGAATTGCGGTTTCAACCAAGTGCGCATCAACGGC
>JBHAEN010000018.1:0-5797 GCA_041855645.1 Bacteroides sp.
GGCAGTCTATATGACCGCCTATCCGCGCCTCGACGGCGGACGCCCTTGGGAGGACGGAATGCCCGCCCGCCCTTGGCTCTATCAGACGCCGGAGCAGATTCTCGTGAAAGCCTCCAACGGCGCGAGCGATTTCGGCAACAAGTTCGGTCAGCCGCTCATCTGCGGTTCGGTGCTCACGTTCGAGCACGCAGAAGGAGCGGAACGCTATGGCTATGACAAGGTCATCATGCTCGCCGGCGGTGTCGGCTATGGCACACAGCGCGACTGCCTCAAGGGACATCCTGAAAAAGGAAACAAGATTGTGGTCATCGGCGGCGACAACTACCGCATCGGACTGGGCGGAGGTTCCGTCTCGTCGGTCGACACAGGACGCTACAACAGCGGCATCGAACTCAATGCCGTGCAACGTGCCAACGCCGAAATGCAAAAACGAGCCAACAACGTGGTACGCGCCTTGTGCGAAGAATCCGAAAACCCCATCGTATCCATACACGACCACGGATCGGCAGGACACGTGAACTGTCTGTCGGAACTTGTCGAGGAATGCGGAGGACTCATCGAAATGAAACGCCTCCCCATCGGCGACCGCACGCTTTCGGCCAAAGAAATCATAGCCAACGAGAGTCAGGAAAGAATGGGGCTCCTCATCAAGGAAGAAGCCTTAGAGCATGTGCGACGCATTGCCGATCGCGAACGTGCCCCCATGTACGTGGTGGGAGAAACCACGGGCGACGGCCGCTTCGCTTTTGAACAAGCCGACGGAGTTCGTCCTTTCGATTTGGCTGTCGATCAGATGTTCGGGTCTTCTCCCAAAACGTTCATGACAGACGAAACCGTAGAGCGACACTACGCCATGCCCGATTATCGCCCCGAACTGCTCGAAAAGTACGTCGAACAGGTGCTCGGCATCGAAGCCGTCGCCTGCAAAGACTGGCTGACGAACAAAGTAGACCGCTCCGTAACCGGAAAAGTGGCCCGACAGCAGTGTCAAGGCGAATTGCAACTTCCGCTGAGCGACTGCGGTGTGGTAAGTCTGGACTATCGCGGCCGCAGCGGCATAGCCACGGCAATCGGCCACGCTCCGCAAGCCGCTTTGGCCGATCCGGCCGCCGGTTCCGTGCTCGCCGTATCCGAAGCACTCACGAACATCGTCTTCGCTCCGCTGAAAGACGGGTTGGACTCTCTGTCGCTCAGCGCAAACTGGATGTGGCCCTGCCGGTCGCAACGAGGGGAAGACGCCCGCCTCTACACGGCGGTAAAGGCACTCAGCGACTTCTGCCGCGCTCTTCAGATCAACGTACCTACGGGAAAAGATTCGCTGTCGATGACGCAGAAGTATCCCGACGGTTCCAAAGTGATCGCTCCCGGAACTGTCATCGTGTCTGCCGGAGCCGAAGTCGACGACGTAAAATCCGTAGTATCCCCCGTACTCGCCTTGCACCCCCGTTCGTCGCTCTACCATATCGATTTCAGTTTCGACACGCTCCGCCTCGGTGGTTCGGCTTTTGCGCAGACCATGAGTTGCGTGGGCAGCGACGTTCCCACGGTGAAAAATCCCGAATACTTCCGCGACGCCTTCCTCGCCGTACAGGAACTGGTGCACCGCAAACTCATCCTCGCCGGACACGACATTTCGGCCGGCGGCCTCATGGTGACGTTGCTTGAAATGTGCTTCGCCAACACGAAAGGCGGCCTCGACATCAAACTCGACGGAATTAAAGAGCCCGACCTCATCCGCACACTCTTCGCAGAAAATCCGGGCATAGTCATTCAAGTGGCCGACGCCGACGCACGCGAAGTCGAACACATTCTTGAAGAAGCCGGAACGGGATTCGTCAAGATAGGCCGTCCCGCCGACGAACGTCGCATACGCATCGAAAAGAAAGGCGAAGTGAATCTGCTCGACATCGACAAGCTGCGCGACGCATGGTATGCCCCCTCCTACCGCCTCGACCGCCTTCAAACCCGAAAGGGAAATGCGGAAAAGCGTCGCGACAACTACAAGCGGCAGCCCGTTACATTCTCCTTCCCCAAAGGATTTTCCGGAAAACTATCCGCCTACGGATTATCGCCCGACCGAAGGACGGAGACCGGCGTGCGAGCCGCCATCATCCGCGAAAAAGGCACGAACGGAGAGCGGGAAATGGCTTATGCACTCTATCTGGCGGGATTCGACGTGAAAGACGTAACGATGACCGACCTCATCAGCGGCCGGGAGACATTGTCCGATGTCAACCTCATCGTTTATTGCGGAGGTTTCTCCAACTCCGACGTTTTGGGTTCTGCCAAGGGATGGGCAGGCGGATTCTTGTTCAACCCCCGGGCCAAAGCCGCACTCGATCGTTTTTACGCACGCCCCGACACCTTGTCTCTGGGCATCTGCAACGGCTGTCAGCTCATGATGGAACTGGGGCTGATCGACGCCGAAACGGGAGCGGATAAGGCGCGCATGGAGCATAACGATTCGCAAAAATTCGAGTCGATATTCCTAAGTGTCGACATTCCCGAAAACCGAAGCGTAATGTTCGAATCGCTCGGCGGAAGCCGTCTGGGCATTTGGGTGGCTCACGGCGAAGGCAAATTTTCCCTGCCCAAACCCCGGGAAGCCTATCATGTCGTGGCCACATACGCTTATGACAGTTACCCCGGCAATCCGAACGGATCCGACTACAATGTGGCCGCACTATCGAGCGCCGACGGACGTCATGTTGCCATGATGCCCCATTTGGAACGTGCGCTGTTCCCTTGGCAAAACGGAGTCTATCCTTCATCGCGCGCAAATGCCGACGAGGTGACACCGTGGATAGAGGCTTTCGTGAATGCACGCCGCTGGGTGGAAGCACGCAAAAAATAAGTATTCCGGCCTCAGCCGAAACGGCTCCAAAGAAAGACGCTCATAAAAAACGGCAAGAGTAAAAACGGGCGGTACGGACGGCTGAAGTACGCAACAGTCGAACAACGCCCTGCGGGAGTTTCCGCAAGGGCGTTGAACTGCTTTCATACACTACACTTGTATATCCATGAATATATATATTGAACTCTTCGGTATCTTTTCCAAGATAGGTGCGTTCACCATCGGCGGAGGCTATGCCATGGTTCCGCTCATCGAAAACGAGTTGGTAACCAAACGGGCATGGTTATCCCGCGAGGACTTTCTCGACCTGCTGGCCGTGGCGCAATCGGCACCGGGAGTTCTGGCCGTCAACTTCGCCATCTTTATCGGCTACAAGCTCCGCGGCATACGGGGAAGCATAGTCACGACACTGGGCAGCGTACTGCCGTCTTTCGTCACCGTATTGCTCATTGCCCTGTTCTTCCACCGTTTCAAAGACAATGATACGGTCGAACGTATCTTTAAAGGCATCCGCCCCGCGGTGGTGGCACTCATCGCCTCTCCCGTTTTCACACTGGCGCGTTCAGCCCGCATCAATCTTCGCACGATATGGATTCCCGTGGCCTCGGCCTTACTCATCTGGTTGCTGGGATTCTCTCCGATATGGATTATCATTGCCGCAGGCACAGGGGGCTTCCTGTGGGGCAAGTACTCTACCCGAAACAGCAAAGCGTCATGATTTACCTCGAACTCTTCTATACTTTCTTTCAAATCGGGCTTTTCGGCTTCGGGGGCGGATATGCCATGCTGTCGATGATTCAGGGCGAAGTCGTCACACGTCATGAATGGCTGACCGCACAACAATTCACCGACATCGTGGGCATCAGTCAGATGACGCCCGGCCCCATCGGCATCAATGCGGCCACATTCGTGGGATATACGGCCACAGGCAGCGTATGGGGTTCTGTGGTCGCCACGGCGGCGGTCGTTCTGCCTTCGGCCATTTTGATGCTTCTCATCAGCCGTTTTCTGCTACACTACCGCCGGCATCCCGCAGTGCAGTGGGTGTTTCAAGGACTTCGACCGGCTGTTGTGGGGCTGTTGGCTTCGGCCGCACTTCTCCTGATGAATGCCGAAAACTTCGGTTCGCCTTCGGGCGATCTCCGTTCTTTCCTGATCAGCATCGGGCTATTCCTTGCGGCTTTCGTCGGAACGCGCCGGTTCAAACTCAGTCCCATCCTGACGATTGTGCTTTGCGGCATTGCGGGATACTTTCTCTACTGAGGTATTTTTCTCGCTCGACAAAAAGTTTGACTCCCTCTTTCCCTAAAAATACCTACTTTTGCACACCATACTTAATATTCATTTAATAACGCATATATGGCTGACGACAAAAAGATCATTTTTTCGATGGTAGGCGTAAGCAAAGCCTTCCAACCGAACAAGAACGTACTGAAAGATATCTATCTCTCGTTTTTCTACGGTGCAAAAATCGGCATCATCGGGCTGAACGGCTCCGGAAAGTCGACCCTTCTGAAAATCATTGCCGGCTTGGAAAAGTCGTATCAGGGCGAAGTGGTGTTTTCTCCCGGATACACTGTCGGGTATCTTGCTCAAGAACCTTATCTCGATCCGGAGAAAACCGTGAAGCAAATCGTCATGGAAGGCGTACAGCCCATTGTCGACGCATTGACCGAATACGAAGAAATCAATCAGAAATTCGGCCTTCCCGAATATTACGAGAATCAGGAGAAGATGGATGCTCTCTTTGCCCGTCAAGGAGAATTGCAGGACATCATCGACTCCACGGATGCCTGGAATCTCGACACTAAACTCAACCGCGCCATGGATGCCCTGCGCTGCCCGCCCGAAGATGAAAGCGTGTCGCACCTCTCCGGCGGAGAACGCCGCCGCGTGGCTTTGTGCCGCCTGCTCCTTCAGAAGCCCGATATTTTGCTGCTCGACGAACCGACCAACCATCTCGACGCCGAATCAATCGACTGGCTCGAACAGCATCTTCAGCAATACGAGGGGACGGTTATCGCCGTAACTCACGACCGCTACTTCCTCGATCACGTGGCCGGATGGATTCTGGAACTGGATCGCGGCGAAGGCATTCCCTGGAAAGGCAATTATTCTTCGTGGCTCGAACAAAAGACCAAGCGCATGGAGATGGAAGAGAAAACGGCCAGCAAGCGACGCAAGACTCTCGAGCGTGAGCTGGAATGGGTGCGGATGGCACCGAAAGCCCGACAGGCCAAAGGAAAAGCCCGTCTGAACTCTTACGACAAGCTGCTCAACGAAGATGTGAAAGCCAAGGAAGAGAAGCTGGAAATATTCATCCCCAACGGTCCCCGTCTGGGCAACAAAGTCATCGAAGCCAAGCATGTGGCCAAAAGTTACGGCCCCGCCAAACTTCTTTTCGACGATTTGAACTTCATGCTTCCCCCCAACGGCATTGTCGGAGTCATCGGGCCGAACGGTGCGGGTAAAACCACGCTTTTCCGACTCATCATGGGATTGGAACAGCCTGACAACGGAACTTTTGAAGTGGGCGAAACGGTTAAAGTGGCCTACGTTGACCAACAGCATAAGGACATCGACCCCAACAAAACCGTCTATCAAGTGATTTCGGGAGGTAACGAACTAATCCGCATGGGTGGAAGAGACGTCAATGCACGCGCTTATTTGTCGCGATTCAACTTTTCCGGAGCCGATCAGGAAAAACTGTGCGGCGTGCTCTCCGGCGGGGAACGAAACCGCCTTCATCTGGCCATGGCACTGAAAGAAGAAGGCAACGTACTTCTGCTCGACGAGCCGACCAACGACATCGACGTCAACACTTTACGGGCACTTGAAGAAGGACTCGACGAGTTCGCGGGCTGTGCCGTGGTCATCTCGCACGACCGTTGGTTCCTCGACCGCATCTGTACGCACATCCTTGCATTTGAAGGAGATTCCAAC
>JBHAEN010000019.1:0-9533 GCA_041855645.1 Bacteroides sp.
AACAGGATATGATAAAAGACTTGACTTGGCAGAAGAAACTGCATACCATGGTTTTCGGCAGCTGGCGTTCGGCGGCTTATGCTTGGCGCTCCCGATTTTCGCCGGCCATGCCCGCCGCCTCGAAAACCGAAGTCGTGGATGTCGTCATTCCCATGATAGAAAAAGACCTGACCGTGCTCCCTCTTTGTGTCGAGGGATTGCGTCGCTGCATCACCAATCGGACCGGCAACATCTATTTGGTATCTCCCGACTCCGATTCCATACGACGAGCAGCCGTTCGGCATGGTCTCGCTTGGGTGGAGGAAGGAAGCGTGCTGGGTTATCTTCCTTCGGACATGAGCGTCATTTCCCGTTCGGGACGAAACAGAAGCGGATGGATTTTCCAGCAACTGCTCAAACTCTCGGGCCGTATCGGCGAAAACCGTTTTTTTGTTGTAATCGACGCCGATCATATTCTCCTTCAACCTCATACGTTCGTCACTGACGACGGCAGACAAGTCTTCTATCAGTCGAAAGAGTATTACTATCCCTATTACGACAACATCTATCGGCTGATGGGCCAATTCCCCCACGCCCATCTTTCCTACATTGCCCACAAAATGGTTTTCGATAAGGAAACGTTGCTGAACCTGAGGACTCGCATCGAGCAACGATCGGCGGGAGTTCCTTGGGACAAAGCCATTGTGGAAAGCCTAAATCGGTATTACGATTCCTCTTTCTCGGAGTTTGAAACCTATGGTCATTTTGTCGCTCCCGAAAAGAAAGTGCTTCTGCCATGGAAGCAAAAAGAACTGGTAAAGACTCAAGAACTCCCGACGTACGAAGAACTGCACAAGGCTTACGGAGAGCAATTCCGAAGCGTCACCTTTCCCGATTACCTCAAAGCCGACTAAGCCGTTTTTTGCGTTCTTCGGGAGAATAGAGCCGTTCAAATTCTTCCCGCGACCGCTTCCAGCGGTTGTGCGACCACAGCCAGAATTGCGGAGCACGCTGTATGCTCGCTTCAAGCAAACGAAAGTATTGCGCGGTAATTTCGAAGCGGGGACAATCGCTCGGCCGGTCCGTAATGAGAACAAAGCGCCCCGTGTAATACCCCCGGCGAGTACGGAAGACGTCGAGATAGAACACGGCCGCATCCGTGAGTCTGGCCATGCGTTCCGGCCCCGTAAACACAGGGGTGTCATGGTGCAGAAAGTCTGCCCAGTAATGGATGTTGTTATAACCCGGCACTTGATCGGCGATATAGCCCACGATGCTGACCTCTCCCTTTTTCTGCCATTCCATGATATGGCGAAACGTATCGTCTTGAGTAACGGACTTCGCACCGAAACGACCGCGCATGTAGAGAAACAACTTATCGGCTATCGGATTTTCCAGCGGGTGATAAATCTGGGCACAAATCCGTTCGCCTCCGATGCTCGCAGGCAGACTGCTCACCCACTCCCAATTGCAGTAATGTCCCAAACAGAGTGAGCACGAACGTCCCGAACGCAACACTTCTTCCACCACCTCCGGATTCTCGAAGTGCATGCGACGCTTCATCTCCGCCTCACCGATGGAAAACAGTTTCAACGTTTCCACCAGATAATCGCAGAAGAAACGGTAATATCGCTTCTCGATGGCGACGATTTCCTTCCGGCTCTTCTCCGGGAAAGAAGAGCAAAGGTTGCCGCGCACGATTCCCCGACGATAGCGCACCACATAATAGAGTGGGAAAAACAGAGCATCCGCAAGGAAATAGAGCACCCGCAACGGCAGCAACGAGAAACCGCGGCAGAAGGCAAAAGCCACCTTATAGAGCAGAGAGAAAAGAACAGCCTTCACAAATTACCGAATGTTTTAGCGGGAGGAATCAAGCAAAGCCTCCACTTTGTCTATCACTTGGGCGGGAAGAATCCGACGCAGGCAGGCATAATCGCCCCGATGGCAGGGTTTCTCGCCGAACACCGAACAAGGCCGGCAATCGAGTTCGGTCTGCACCGCGTTTTCCATCGGCTGCTTCCACCCCATGAAGCCGGCATAAGGATGCGTTGCCCCCCAGATGGAAACCACCGGTGTGTCAACCAATGAAGCCATGTGCATATTGCCCGAATCCATCGAGAGCATGACGTCAAGATGGCTCATCAGATTCAACTCCAGCCTCATGTTGAGTTTACCGATCATGGAAGTGACGGACGGGTATTTCGCCGTCCATCCCTCGAACACCTCCTGCTCGGCTTTCCCTCCGCCGAAGAGGAACACACGTGTGCCCGGATCGGCCGCAAAATGCGCCACGACCTGTTCCTGCAAATCGAGCGGATAAATCTTTCCCGCATGTTTGGCAAAGGGGGCGATGCCAATCCATTTCCGGTTTTCTTTCTCTCCGGTGATGGGAGCGATTTCCCCAAAATCGCCTTTTCCTTCGGGATAGACCGACGAAAAGTCGGGAGTGACGGGAAAGCCCAGTTTCTCCAACACATCCAGATAGCGCTGGAACGAACTCTTCTGGGGTTCCATCACCTTGTTGGCGCGGCGGGTCAGCTTTCGTTTCCCGTCGCGTCCTTTGCAGATGGTGGCGGTGTGAACTCCTTTCAGCCGGAATCTCCACGTGAGGTAACGGCTGCGCAACACTCCGTGAAAATCGGCCACGCAGTCGAAATGCATTTTCTTCAATTCGGCATAAAGAGTGTTGAGCCCCCAAAAGCCATTATGACGATGGGCGAGGTCGCATCCTTTGAAATCCACATTGCCGGGCAATCCTTCAAACAAAGACTGAAAAGCCGTGCGACTCAATACGGTGATCCGATGCCGGGGATATTGCTTGGCCAGCGAACAGATTACGGGGATGGTCATGGCCACATCGCCCAATGCGGAGAAGCGTATGATGAGAATATTCGCCATCCGTTTTTTTTATTTCTTCGCGTACAGTACGGGGTTCAACGACGGATCGTTGTACATCTTCATCTGCTTGTACACTTTCATGTACTTGCTTCCGGCCTCGATGTCGGACAGCAACCGGTCGATGGCGGCCGAAAGGTCTTTCTGCTGTTCCAATAAGACATTCAGCTTCGTGCGGCACTGTTCGCGATGTTCGGCCGTGGTATCCGTGCGTTCGGTTTCCTGCTGCATGTGATATATCTTCAGCGCCAGAATGGACAGGCGGTCTATGGCCCATGCAGGACTTTCGGTGTTGATGGTTGCATCGGGGGCCGTTTTCACCTCCTTGTATTTATCGAGGAAATAACTGTCGATCAGCTCCACCAGATCCGTTCGATCCTGATTCGACTTGTCGATGCGGCGTTTCAGGGTCAGGGCTTCGGCCGGATCGATGTTCGGGTCGCGGATGATGTCTTCGAGATGCCACTGCACGGCGTCGATCCAGTTTTTGAGATAGAGATAATACTCGATGGTTCTCAGCTCGTAAGGATTCTTCATCGGAGCGTCGACGTGGTCCGTCAGATGATAATCGTCGGTCGATTTCCGAAAAATGTCGTTGGACAGATTACTAAATGTCATGGTTTTTGGGCATTTTGAATATATAATAAAGACAAAGCTATGCAATAAATTCGACACGGACAACCTTTTGTGGCTTTTTATCAGGCCGGCCGCATCAAAACAGCGCATCCCGGCGTCATGAGCATCGGCCGACGAGGGTTCGGGACCGTTTGCAAGACACGATTCCAAGCCATGCGAAAACGCTGCCGGAGCAAAGACTGGCGGACGGTGTGCATCCGCCGGTTTTCGTCGCTTCGTAGCTCATTTCCTTCCGGTGCATGAAGTCAATCGTTGGCCTGCACCTTCCTTTTCGTTGGCCTGCACCCGCTTTTTCGTTTGGGTGCACCTGCTTTTTCGTTTGGGTGCAGGCAAACGAATAAAGTTATGTTAACGCGAGGCTTCGCCGCTTCGGTGAAAAAAGGCATTCGATGCAAGGAAAGCAATTCTTCAAAAAATACACGCCGAAAAACAATTATTGCACACCCCGCCGATGAGGTTTCAGTACTTTTGTCGGTGAATACTAAATGTTCATGCTTATGAAAATCATATCCTCATGCGCCCGTCTGTTCTTTTTCGGGGCGTTTTTCGCAGCCTTGACGGCTTGCAGCGACGACAACGCGTCGAACGAATCTTCCGCATCCGCATTGCAACTGGTATCTTCCAACATCGAAGACGGAGCCGTAGTGAGCAGCCGGAAAGGAACGCTCGAACTGACTTTCGACCGAGACATCAAACAGGCACCCGACAAGGCTTTACTCTTCAACGGACTGCCCGCGACCGTAACCATCGACGGCAAAATGCTGCGCTACGAATACAGCCTCGCCGAATACGGAACAGACTGCACATTCAGAATTCCCGCCCGCTCGCTGACCGATCTTGAGGGGAATGTCTGCAACGAGAGCTTCACGCTACGGTTTTCGGTCAACGAAACCGTAACCGCCCGGCTGTTCGACGCCATTGTCGATCTCAACGGAAAAGGAACCCACACCTCCGTTCAGGCAGCCATCGACGACGCGCCCAAAAACCGGACGACACCGTATCTTATCTTCATTGCCAACGGCACATACGAGGAGTTTGTCAACGTACCGAAAGACAAGCCTTTCCTGCACTTCATCGGCCAAGACAGAGAGAAGACCGTCATCACCCGCATGCTCACCAGTGCGAGCAACGCCTCGGGAGAAGGCGGTGAAGAGGCTTGGACACACTCGTGGAGAAACTCTGCCAACACGGGTTATCAGGAAGCCGTCACGATGATCTACGCTCCCGACTGTTATGCCGAGGGCCTCTCGTTTGAAAACCGGTGGGGAGTGGAAAAACTCATCGGCCCGATGGCAGAAGCCATGTACACGGCCAACACGCGCATCGCTTTCCGAGACTGCCGGTTCCGTTCTTTCCAAGACACATGGCAGACGGCCGTAACCAAAGCAGGAGCCACCATCAATGCCAAGCAATACGCCTCCGACTGCCTGATCGAAGGAGCCGTGGACTACATCTACGGCGACGGGAACATCCTCATCGAGAACTCCACATTCTACAACGTGCGCTACGGAAGCGTAATCGCTGCCGCCGCCCACGCGGAAGGAACCGAATGGGGCTATGTCTTCAAGGGATGCGTCATCGACGGAGTGAACAAAGTGAACCCCTCCGTTTACGGAACCGACAAACTCGACTACATCAACGGCAAGGGATGGGGGCAGGCCCTCGGACGTCCGTGGAAGAACGCTCCCATCACGGTCTTTCTGAACACGACGTTGAAATTCGACATCGACCCCCGCGGATGGCGCGACATGAGTGCCTATCCGAAACTCTTCGCCGAATACAAAACCATAGGGAAAAACGGCAACCCGGTCGACATGAGCGGACGCAAAACGACGTTCACCGCCGGAGAAGGCGAGCAGGCATATACGGGCAAAACCGAACTGAGCGCCGAAGAAGCCGCACGCTACACCTACGAAAACATCATAACGGCCGGCGACGGATGGGATCCGAAAGCCTTTGCCGAAAAGGCAGCCGCCCCTGCCAACGTGAAGTTGGAAGGCAACAAGCTGACTTGGAATGCGGCCAACCGCGCCATCTGTTACCTTGTCTTTAAAGAAGACGGCACTTTCGTGGCGCAAACCGAAACGAACAGCCTCACCGTGGCCGATGCCGACGCGAAATACACAGTACGGTCGGCCAACGCATACGGCAGCCTGAGCAAATAATCATTCACCGGAATTCTTCCGAACAGAGAACAGAAATCATGACACGCCTTTATATATATATACTGCGGACGGCCCTTTGCCTCATGCCGGCCGTCTGCATCATCGGGCAGACTCCTGCCCGTCCCCTGCCCGACCGTTCGCGCACCGTTGCCTTTCCCGGGGCCGACGGAGCCGGAAAATACACTTCCGGAGGAGCCGGAGGAGCCGTGTACACAGTCACTTCGCTGGCCGACGACGGCACGGAAGGCACACTGCGCTGGGCCGTCAACCGCAAGGGGCCGCGCACCATTGTCTTTGCCGTGAGCGGAATCATCGAACTGACCAAGAATCTCACCGTCAAAGAAGGCAATCTCACCATTGCCGGACAGACCGCGCCGGGCGACGGAATCTGCCTGAAGAACTACACTTTCTCCATTCAGGCCGACAACGTGATTGTCCGCTTCATCCGCTCGCGCATGGGCGACGACATCCCGAAGAAAGGCGACGACGCCATGAATGCCACCCGCGGCAACCGAAACATCATCATCGACCACTGTTCGCTCAGCTGGAGCACGGACGAGTGTGCCTCTTTTTACAACAACAGCAACTTTACGCTGCAGTGGTGCATCGTCAGCGAAAGCCTTGCCCGGTCCATCCACGAAAAAGGCGCACACGGATACGGCGGTATTTGGGGCGGTTCGCCCGCCAGCTTCCATCACAACCTGTTGGCTCACCACACCAACCGTACGCCCCGCCTCTGCGGCAGCCGCTACACAGGCCGCCCCGACGACGAACGGGTGGAACTCTTCAACAACGTGATTTACAACTACGGAAGCGACGGCGCCTATGCCGGCGAAGGAGGCTCGTACAATCTGCTCAACAACTACTACAAACCCGGACCGCACACCGCGAAAAAGAGTTCCTACAAAAGCCTGTTCACCGCCTATGCCGACGACGGCAAGAACAACAATGCGGCAGGCACTCATGGGGTTTTCTTCCTCGACGGCAACTTCATGGACGCCTCGTGTCCGAACCTGACGGAAAAGCAACGGACGGCAATGAGGCAGGTTAACCGCGACAATGCTTACGGATTGATTATCAAGAAAGATTTCGCGCCCGAAAAAGCGGTGCTCGCCACGCGCGCTTTCGACATCGCCGAGCACACCTCCCTGCAATCGGCCCCGAAAGCCTACCGCGCGGTACTCGAATGGGCCGGAGCTTCGCTGCGACGCGACGCGGCGGACGAACGCATCGTCAAAGAAACCCGCAACGGGACTTATACTTACGAAGGCTCCAACGGCAGCACCGACGGCATGATCGACCGGCCCGCCGACGCGGGCGGATGGCCTGCTTACGCTTCGCTCCCCTACCCTGCGGACACCGACGGCGACGGCATGCCCGACGAATGGGAAACGAGTCGCGGCCTCAATCCCGGCGACGCCTCGGACGGAGCGGCCTACGGCCTCGACACGGCATATACCAACCTCGAAATCTACCTCAACGAGCTCGTGGCCCATTGCTTCCCGAAGTAAAGCGCATCTTCGCTTCCGACGCAGATTAAAAGGAAGACACAGCCCGACGATCAGCGTCATGCACCGCAGGAGATGGACGCCTGAACAGAAAATACGCGAAGAAGAACAATTATTGC
Source organism: Bacteroides sp. (assembly GCA_041855645.1). Lineage (GTDB taxonomy): Bacteria > Bacteroidota > Bacteroidia > Bacteroidales > Bacteroidaceae > Bacteroides. The sequence continues at coordinate 7,306 of JBHAEN010000019.1, forward strand.
ACACCGCCCCGTGTGCCTTCATCTACTTTTGCAGGCGATGGGCGAATCCTTTGTTACGATTTCGGTCATGAAATACTTATAACTAATCATTCATTCTCTACTAAAAACAGTAATCTATGTATTGGAAAATTCAGATGAAACGAACGGCGTTATTTGCCATTCTGTCTCTGTTCAGTCTGATGGCCTTTTCGCAAACCAAAACCCTGAAAGGCACTGTGAAAGACACTGCGGGTGAACCGGTCATCGGAGCCAATGTGCTGGTGAAAGGCATGCAGCAAGGCGTGATCACCGACCTCGACGGCAACTACACGTTGTCCAACGTCAAGGCGAGCGATGTTCTTGTGTTCTCCTTCATCGGCTATGTGACGCAAGAAATTAAAGTCGGTACGCAGACCGTCGTCAACGTGACGATGAAAGAAGCGGATCAGACGCTCGAAGAAGTCGTAGTCGTCGGCTACGGAACCATGAAGAAGAAAGACCTGACAGGGTCGGTGGCCACAGTCGGCTCGTCGGTGCTGAGCGCCGTACCCGTATCCACGCCCACCGAAGCACTCAGCGGGAAAATGGCCGGCGTACAGGTAACCGCCACCGAAGGTTCGCCCGACGCGGAAATGAAAATCCGTGTGCGCGGAGGCGGTTCCATCACAGGCGACAACACGCCGCTGTTCATCGTCGACGGCTTTCCCGTGGAATCCATCTCCGACATTCCCGCTTCGGAAATCGAAGACATCACCGTGTTGAAAGACGCTTCGTCGACAGCCATCTACGGATCGCGCGGAGCAAACGGCGTAATCATCGTGACCACCAAAAGCGGAAAGGAAGGCAAATTGCAGGTCAACTACAACGCCTACTACTCTTGGAAGAAACTGGCCAACAAACTGAATACGCTCGGCGGACGCGATTACGTGAACTGGCAGTACGAACTGGCCATGCTCAACAGCGACAAACCGGAGGACATCAACCCCTCGGACTATACGCGCATCTTCGGCAACTATCAGGACATCGACCTCTACGACAATGTGGAAACGAACGACTGGCAGGAACAACTGTTCGGACGCACCGGAAACACGTTCAACCACAACCTGAACCTGACAGGCGGAAGCGAAAACCTCAAGTTCTCGTTCAACTACGCGCACGTGAACGACAAGGCCATCATGCTCATGTCGGGATTCAAACGCGACAACCTGAGTCTGAAGCTCAACTACAAACCCTCCAAGAAAATCACGCTCGACTTCTCGGTGCGCTACTCGAACACGAACGTCGACGGAGCGGGAGCGAATGAATCGAAGAAAGAGGTTTCGTCGGCCGACTCCCGCCTGAAGAACGCCGTCATCTACCCGCCGTTCAACTATGCCGGACTGAGCGAAGGCTACGACCCCGATCTGCGTCTTATCAACCCCATCGTGTCCGTTTCCGACAACGACCGGGTGCAAAGCCGCCAGACCTACGACTATAACGGAAGCTTCACTTGGAACATTCTCAAAGACCTGCGCTTCAAGTCGGAAGTCGGCTTGCAACACTACACCGGTAAAGACTACCGATTCTACGGAGTCACCACTTATTACGCACGCGACAGAGGAAACGATCTTCCCGCCGCCACCTTCGGACTGGCCGAACGCAAGACGTTCCGTAACACCAATACACTGTCTTACGACTTCAAACAGCTCTTCAAGAAAGATGATCATCATCTGGATGTCTTGATCGGTCAGGAAATGATTCGCACGAAAAGTCACGACGATCTGGACGAAGTACGCTTCTATCCCGCCCTGTTCACCTCTTCGCAAGCGTTTGCCATGAGCACTCAGGGAACGCCGCAGAACGTAAACAAATACTTTAATGCCGACGAAGTGCTGACTTCCTACTTCGGACGGGTAAACTATAACTTCCGCAGCAAATACCTCGTATCGGGAACATTCCGCGCCGACGGCTCCTCGAAGTTCTCTGCCGGAAACCGTTGGGGATTCTTCCCCTCGGCAGCCCTTGCCTGGCGTGTGTCTTCGGAAAACTTCATGGAGAGCACCAAGACTTGGCTCGACGATTTGAAATTGCGTTTCAGCTATGGTACGGCAGGCAACAACAAAATTCCGAACGATCAAACTTCCACCGTGTGGTCTTCGGGCAGCGGAGCTCCCCTCGGTTGGATGAACGGAATCTCCAGCTATTGGACCACGGGTTCGTACATGGCAAACCCCGACCTGAAATAGGAAACGACCTACACCCGCAACATC
>JBHAEN010000020.1:0-12826 GCA_041855645.1 Bacteroides sp.
GTAGTAGCACGGGTAAAGGTCACGGCAGTCGTTCCCTTATTTCCGGTTGTGGCGGAAGCAGTCGCCTTGGTACTTTGTGCCAAAATTTTCCAGCCTCCTACTTTTGTCGTAATATTAGTTACACGTGTGGTATGGTTCGGACAGAATACCAGTCGGCTCTGATCCACACTAATCGTTCCCACGTCGGGGCGTTGCGTCACCGGCACTTTCTTGCTTATGTTATTCGCTTTCACGGTGATGTATGAAGAACGATCAACGGTGTAAGAACTCAAGTCGGCAATAAGTTCAATGGCATTCGAATTCAGCTTATTCACTGTCAGCCAAGTCGCATCTGCAGCTTTTTCCACAGTAAATGTAGAGGCATTTGTATTGACAAACAAAGTATCTTTATGGGACAAACCCACTGATGCTTTATCCAACTGCATTTGCGTGGCAGAAACATCCGAATTGATAAAGGTGTCGAGCCATGTCAATACATCGGCAGAAACATCAAGATTACTCGCGATGGTCAGCTTCACATCCAGAATACCGTTCAGGCGAGGCACGCGGGTGATTTCCACATCCTGCCTTTTGTATCGGCCACCGCCCACTGTGGCCAAGTCAATGGCCAGCTTGATTTTATTCGTGGTCGTATCGGTGGGAGATGCGTTCAAAAAGTCTGTTCCTTTGTGAGCAGGCACAATAAATTCGAGCACATTACTCTCTTGAGAACCCGGTTTAGAGGCTTTGTTCGTAATAGTAAACGTTCCACGCATCGGTGAAGGGCTTACAGCCGGGCTATTCTTATCTGGATATAATCCGCCATCCCAGTTCAAGGTTGTAGGTACATTGGAAAGTTCCACCGTACTGGTTCCTGTAATATCCAAACCACTGGCGTCTACAATAGATACTCTGATCTTCGCCACGTTGCGATAGATACTTCCCGTAGCAGCAGTATTGTTTGTATTGGCTATCACTTGCTGATTTTTAATCAGAACAGTACGTAATTCGGGCATGCTGGGCAGAACACCGTTTTCCGGTTTCGTTTCCCACATCTTCAGTGCACTGCGTGCACTGCCGCGAACGGGAGAAATCAACTTTCCCTCCAAGCTCGTCGCGGCAGTAACCAGCGCAATGTCCCAACGTCCGGCATCCACCGTCATCGAAAGTTGGTTGGTGCCGTAATTGATACGAGGAACTTTCATCTTGAACTGTCCTTGATGCAAACCATCACCGTCGAACAGATAGACCTGCGAGTTATTCACTTCTTCACCTGCTCTAGTCAACGTGAAAGTCAAATTGTCAGTCCCTGTATTCAATTCATCTATTACCTCTTTTCCGTTATCCACCATGCAGGCAGAGAACAAAGAGGATAATAACAAACCATACAATATTTTATTTTTCTTCATAGGACAGTTCTTTTTACAGAAATTATTTTCGGATAGTAAATTCAGCTACACCGCCGCCTTCGGCAATCTGAATGGGTTGTGCACCTGAAGGATGATTTACATTGTTAATTTTAAGTTTTACCGTTTTATCTACGGGAGTCGTGCTGTACAGAATAACTCCGTTCACATTGACTGAACTTTGTCTTCCGTCGCCACCGATGCGCAAACCGTGCAAATTAGTGATGACGTAATCTGTTCCCTCCTTGCCCGAGGCTTCAGGTACAGAAGCGCAGTTCAACACAATGTCACTTCCCGTGGCGTTGCTTTGCAAAGCTCCGTCGGCACGCAACAGGGAGATTGTAAACAAACCGGAAATTACATTTTCGTTGGCACGATGGTCGCCCAATGAGGTGAGTTTCACCAAAGCGGGTTGATCGACTACCGTACCCGTGCAGCTCAACAAATCGCCGTCGAATGCCACGTCCGTAGTGCTCAGGCTGTAGAGCTTGTTGAAGTTAACCACAACGGTTTTGGGCAATTCATAACGAGTGTCTTCGAGTGTTTTCACTTCGAAAGTGGTTCTTTGTGCTCCGTCGACAAATACGATTCTCGGCGTGAATGTCATGTCAAAGTCAAGCGCATCGGCAGTACCTTCGCCATAAGCACCGTCTACGATAATGTTGGCACCCGTCGAGTTGGTCAGCGGAGTTCCGTCGGTTTTGAAGAGACCCAATTCAAACATGATGTTGGACTTACCTTCTTCACCGCGTTCCGTACGTACCATACGCACCACACCGCGTTGATCTTCGATGGTCGCTTTTCCGACAGGCTTGATCAGATAGCTCTGCTCCACATCGGAAAGACACAGGTCGAAACTCTTCATGCCTTCGATCAAATTGTTTGCCTTGACGGGCACTTCAATTTCCTGTTTCACGAGATAGTTGCCCATACTGCCGTTCGTCGGCGTAAAGGCGAGCCGTCCTTTGACGGGAGTAAAGTTATTGGCTTCCGTAGCCGATTGTTCGCGCGTTTCGTAACCTACGGTCACCGGCACGGGTACTCCTTCTTTAGTGGTGGCGTATCCGGTCAAAGTAACCGTAAATCTGGCAACCGCCACTCCGTTAACCGGCTTGCCGATTTTCAGGTCGGACACATACAGACCGTGACCCAATTTCACCAAACGGCTGCCTTCGCCGAGGAACAGCAATTCTCCGGAAGTGGCACAGAAAGCATTGCGATAAGCCGTCGGACGGTTTTCGGTAATATAACGGTCGAACTCTTTTTCACCGGTAGCCGAATACATGCAAACACGTCCTTGCGTAGAAGACATCAGCATGACATCGCCTCTGTTGTTAAGTCTGATTTTATCGAACTTACCGTCCACTGTACGGCTGAATTCGTCCTTTCCGTTGGAACGGATGAATACGAAGTTGCCCCAACGCGCACTCGGATCGTAAGTTACCACCACCGATTCGCCGGTGCTGCCGTTCATTTCCATGCCGGCCAATTCGCCATTGGTTACACCGGAATACAAAGAAGTACCGTCGCTGCGCAGTAATGCGTAATAAGCCCGATCCGTGGATCCGCCGACAAGAATAGCGGTTCCGCCGACGAGTATGTTGCCGTTGCGGGCGACATTGAGGTATTTCATGTCGACACCTTGTCCCTTGGCCGGAATAAACGGTTTTCCGAAAACGATATCGCCTTCGGGACGGATCTTATAAATAAACCCGCCTTCTTCCTGAGAATTACCGATAAGTATCGCAGAACCGTCGTTGACATCGACATTAAGTCCCGTAACTTTCAAATGCTTGGCAGGCAGAGGGGTGATGTAAAAAGCCTTGCCCTGATCGTCTAAACGAACAATGGTAGACTGTTCCTTGTCTTTATCGCCCGAGAATACGGCGTAAACGGCTTCGGCCGTGTTGCCCAATGTGGCGAACTGATCACAATAACCACTGTCGCTCTTTTTGTACTGGTAGATGACTTTACCTGTGTTGTCTACCTTCACAAGAATACCTTGACGGCCTGCTCCCACCGGTTCTGTTCCCGCCAGCAGGAAAGCTCCGTTCACGAGTTGAGTGCCTTTCAAAAATTCGGCTCCTTGTCCGCCGGCATAAACACTGGCCACAATCTGCCCTTTACGGTCTACCACAATGGCACGGCCATTGGCCGAAACATTGTTCTTACGGTCGTTGTTCGCCGCTTTTCCGACAATCAACACCCGGTTATTGTCAATCTCGGTGACCGCATTGACAGTCACATATCCGGCCAACGGCAAAGAAAAAAGCACTTCGCCATCGCGTTTCAACCAAGTCAGGTTATACTTCTGGCCTTCCTTACCGACCAGAGCTACTTCGTCGCCCGCCAAAGGAGACACCCACTGAATCTGATTGGTTTCACCGTACTTTTTATCAAAAACCACCGGCATAAACTGAGCGTTAACCGGCAAACAAGCCATAATACTCAACAAAAGGAATATCCAAGCCTTATTCATTCTTGTAATTTTCATACTATTATCGTTCATTTTATGTTCTACTACCTTTTATTATAAATATCCACACGTCTCGCCTTACGATTGACCTGCGTCCAATCGATCATGCCTTCCGTCCAGCGATAACTCTGAACTTCGGCCTTGATTTCTTCGGGCGACAGCTTGAGACGACCGTGCGCTTCGATTTCGAAAGGCACGTTTACTCCATTGCGACGCAAGAAATCCTGAACCACGTTCGCTCTACGGGCCGACAGTTCGTAATTGTAACGCTCACCGCCAACTTCGTCGGCATAACCGTCCAAACGCAAGCGGGTGAAGTCGTAATCGCCCATCTCGCTCACGAAGCGTTCGAGCAGAGTGATCGATTCGGGTGTCAATTTGTCGGAGTCGAAGTCAAAGTAAATTGACATGATCTTGCCTTCCGGCGCATGCGATTTCAGCGACACGGATTCGGCCACGACATCTTCCACGTTGCCGTTGAGCAGGAGCGTACCGCCCGATATGGCTTTTTCTTCGCTCATTCCGTAGAAAGGAGCTTCCTGATGCGTTCCCAAATCTTCGGCCATGCGCAAGAAGTAGACGTCGTCTTTAGAGGTCATGTTGCGATCCGAAATGAAATATGCCGTACGCAATCCCGTGGGATACAAGGAGTAATCATTGAACACGGAGTTAACCGGATAGGGCAGGTGAGTCATGCCGCCCTGCGCTTTTCCTCCCTCGGCATCCCAGAAAGTGCTGAAAATATCGTATCCTCCGTAGCCCGGCAGGCCATTCGATGCGAAGAGAAGACGTCCTTCGTAGAGCACGGGGAACAGCTCATCGCCTTCGGTATTGACATCGGGACCCAGGTTGAGGGGAGTCCCCCATGAACGGGTGTTCTCGTTCCAATGTATCATGTAGAGGTCGAACCCGCCGTATCCGCCCGGCATGTCGGAAGTGAACAACAGCGACTTGCCGTCGTTGAACACGCAAGGATGGGCGTAGGAATAAGCCGGATCCTGCAAAAATACGGGTTGGTATTTGGAGAACTTCCTTTTATCGTTTTTCAATATGGAATAATACAACTTGGTGTGGAAAGGACGGGCGTCTCTGCTGATGAGATCCATCGACGTTTTCATCCTGTTGTATTCAATAACGGTGGTGACCATCATGCGCAAATCGGGCGAGAAGCTGAGTGCTCCGTTTTGCAAGTCGGCCGGAATGTTCCGCAGGTAGTTGGAGTATTTGGGCGCACGTTGAGGTTTTGTGCCCGGTTCTCCGGTTTCATTCAGCGGGTAGTAGTGTGTCTGATGGAAAAAGAGTTTGTTGGGGTCGTTAAAACGACTGTAACTGATGGCATACAGCGGTTGCTTGCCGTAGCTACCCACCCAAAACTCGGGGTTGTCTGTGTTCAAAGCCAGTCTGTAGACCGAGAATCCCGGATCTTCCTGAATGGCATAGCGCATGGAAAGAGCGTTCAGCGTATTCTGATAACGTTGATAGCGTCTGTACACATCTTTATACGCATGATTCAAGCAGATGGCTTCGGCTTCGCGATCCTTGCCCTGAAAGCGCAGCGCATCGACATAGTCGCACACGTCGCTCACGGTCATGACGGCGGCATTGTTCCTCATCACTTCGGCAAAGTGTTCGGAAGCCGGTACATATTCTCTGAGCATAAAGTAGAGGCGCGCCATTTTAAGATGGAGTGCAACGGAGCTTTCCAAGTCGGTGGCTTCACGTTGTACGGCCTCTTCATAAAGTTTCATCGCCTTATCAAAATTCTGCCTGATAAACCGACGGTCGGCCTTTCGCTCGATACGACCCGCCTTCCGTTCCTGTGCAAAGGAGGAAAGCGTTACTGCATTCGGGATAAACAGGAATGCCGCGGCCAACAGGAGAATCTGTAATATCTTCTTTGTCATTTTCAACAGCTTTTAATTCAATAGTATTAGCGGAATAAATTGTATGCCAAATGGATACCGATTTTCGTGGGACCAATCCAAGATCTTGTCCTCTTTTTCTCAAGAGGGAAATCTTTATATTCTCCACCCAAGTAGTACTTGTTGTATTGCAGGTGTGCAAAGCCGAGACCGATATTGAAGTCCAAAGCCCAACGAGTACCGAATGCCAGCTTGTAACCGGTGGTTATACCGCCCGAAACACCCCAACCCTGACGGCGGTAGCTCTGCTGATTATTGCTTTTCAGCAAACCGATGTTGAAGTTACCGTACATGGCATAGGCTCCCACGTAGAATCCGTCCCAAGAGTCGTTGGTGTAGAAATTTTTCGGATCCACGTAGTAACGCATTTCGAGGGTTCCCTGAAGCACACGAAACACTTCTTCGTGCTTCTTGAACGCATAAGGCATCCACAGGGCTTCACCGTTGACGGTGAACTGACGGGACAGTGTGTATTCAAAGCCGATGTTGGGTGAACCGGTCAACCACAAGGGTATGTTGGTTTTAACCGTTTGCCCTTGCATCCCGCTGACGAAACAGAACAGAACGGCGACACTCGCGATATGTCGTATAAATGATTTCATGATTGGTATCTTTTAATTTGTTACTCCAAATTAGTATCTCCCGACTGAATATCTTCATCCCAGCCCACAAGTACGATTTTCGACACGAGGTATTTATCAACCTCAATAATGATTCTGCGTCCGTGGAGCAAGCGCAAGGGTACAAGCACTTCTTTCTCGGCCACTTCGATGGGCAGATGAACCACCTGATTGCCCGAAGCGTCATAGAACGTGTAGTGAAGCGTGATGCGTTCGATATTGCCCTGTTCATCGACCATGGTGGGGAAGAACGTATGATCGGTTTCCATCTGTCCGGGGACTGTCACCGATGTCAACGGACCCTTGTAATACATCCGGTCTTCGGACGTGAAACGAGACGTGAGCGTGTCGTTCTTCAGGTATTGCACGGTGGCGGCGTTTTCGGCCGACAGTTGCACGGTTTTGATGGTGGATACGTCGTGAGGAAAGTTTTTAAACCGCACGGTGATGCGTCCGGTATAGGGTTTGACTCTCGCCGTATCGAACACAATGATGTTGGGATGAACGATGGTGGGCATCGATTTGTGAAACGTAAGTTCACGAGGAGGTTGCGCATAATGGTTTGCCCCGGCAGCACTGCCTTTCAGGAAGAAAGCAGAAGATTGGAGGTTGTGTTCGTCCGTAAACGAAATACTGTCGGTGTTGGTATAACAGAATACACGATATTTTCCCGGAAGAAGTTTGAAAGTAAATCGCCCTAATGACATACGGGGATCTTCCCACGGGGCAGTCACATAGCGATTGCCTACCAGCTCTCCGGCTTCGTTATACACTAACACTCGGCAATCACTGACGGTTCTGTTGGCTACTTCGGCTACATAAAGCTGATAGTTGGTTTCATCTTCAAAATAGTCGTACGTGCACGAGAACAGTGCAGAGAGGCTTATGAATGCCATTATGAGAAGACTGATTTTTCTCATAACCTTTTAGGTTTTTGATTATTATAAGTTTAAAGAACAGAAAGGAAATAAATCTCTCAAGGGGAGAGAAGGGAGAGGCGAAGCTCTCCGTTCTCGCCTTGAGGGAATAATAGTTTTATTACAGAATTTTGCTTTCTTCTACGATATTGCTGTCCCAAGCAGCAGGCTCACTCAAAACAATGGTCAAAGAGCCCTCGGAAGTCGGATCGGTAGGAACAACAGTTGTACCACCTGATTTTAATGTCAAGTTAACTTCGCGAATAACATTCGGAGTGAAGCGGCCTTTAATCAAACCAGCCCAATATACAGGCGTTTCGCTTTGAAGAGTAGTTCCATCGGCCAATACGTGACCAACTTTTCCTCTACCAGAGATAACAATATAATACATGTTGTCCGCAGCAGCATCAGCATTGGGTGTTGTATTGTTGGCACGTCCACCGTTATTCGGGAACACAACAACATCTCTCCACATTGTGAAGTTACCACTCAACATTGTAGCAGGGTTAGAATAACCTGAGGCAGGAACTTGAGTGTTAAATACAGTTCCATCAGAAATAGACAGAACATTGTTTTTAATAGAAGAAGCACCAGTTACGCCACCGTCATTACCTTCTTTTACTAACAACTGTTCAGGCAAACGATGAATCATGATTGACGCATCTTGAGAAAAATCTACGCCATTTTGAGTATTTGTGTTTACTACACCAGATTCTGTGTCAGCTACATTCAAGCGAATACGCATCAAAGAAACTTCACGTTTCAAAGTAACGGCAGGAACCGAAACTGTACCGCCAGAAGTAACGTTAATACCAGTAGCGTAGCCCATGAAAATTTCAGCGGGTTCAACATAAGCAGTATTAGCGCCACCAGTAGTTGCCGAACCAGTCATAGCCGCATTAGCAAAAGTCGGGAAAGAACCAGACTTATGTTTCAACAGCAGATTAGTGTTAATGTTTTTCTGACGTACATTATAAGAATTCCAAGTGCTCACAGTAGAGCCAATATAATTCGTAATTTTGTCAGAAGCAGCATTAGCTACAACAGCCAAAGTGTAAGTTCCGGTAGGAACATCAGCATAGGTAAACGTCTTTGTGGTTGAAGCACCTGTACCAGTACTCGGGGTTGTTGCTATTGAATAACGTACAACACCAGTAGCATCATAAAGCAAGAATTGCAAAGAAGCAATTTTATCCCAAGTAGTCGTAGGAATAGCAGTAGTCTGCGGAGCACGAGACATCGCTGAACCCTCGAAGCTAACCGAGAAAGCAACGCCACCGGTATCACCATCGCTGGGCACCACATTTTCCTCGCTACCATTCGAGCAAGCAGCTATCAGCGCAGCGGCAAATAAAAACAAAAAACTTTTCTTCATAAACAATAAAAAATTAAATTAAACAAATTTGTATAGATTGAGAATAAGTCCGATTGGATAAAATGACAGTATAAAAGGGTGGATGTGCGCTTTTATTCGCGCACTACGAGAAGAGCTTTCCTCATCCGGCTACCAAAACAACAAGTAAAACGGCTAAGAAAAAAAGATACAACAGCAAAAGAAGTTTTTTTACCTGTATCTGTCTTTTGTCGAAAAAAAGAAAAGACAGCATTCATTGCTACGAGGTATTAAAAGAGATTTAGTGCCATATTTATAACCTATTGATATCAAGATATTTCTAATTCCCGCAGTCATCCACAGGCACTATTTTCTCATTGATTTCTAATGCAAAGATAAGCGTTTTTTTTATATAACCTTATTTTTATTAAAAGATAATTCTCGATTTATGCAGTTTTAACAATTTGACAATTATCATTGATTGTGCATACAGTATCTACCGTATCTCCTATGCGGGTTTTCCGGCATATAAACCAAAGTCGGAGTCGGTTTGTTCGAGAAAACATGCTAAAAAACATAAAAACGAAAAATTTAGACGAAAAGAGCCGAAAATGGAGAGAAGAAGATATCTAACAAATGTTAATAAAAACACAAGGAAGGTAAATCAAAAAACAGGAGAAGACGAAGAGCACGCCGCCATAAAATCCGCCGCCCGAAGGTGCACGACCTGCTCGATAAGCATCCCCCCCCAATCTTCTCGCCGATTCCGCCTCCTGACATACCATAATATAATAGGTGTGGCGGGCAAACACATCTAAACCGCGTGCATCCATTACCTTTCGCCCGTTCATCGCCTTTCTCTTCTCGCCGCATCATTTTATTCGTCGGCCTGCACTTGTCTTTTCGTCGGCCTGCACCCGTTTTTTCGTCGGAGTGCACGTTCTTTTTCGTTTGGCTGCAGGCAAACGAATAATTTCATGCATGCGAAAGTCTTGTTTTCTTCGGCCCCAAAGGGCGACCGATGCAATGAAAGCCTTTGGCCGCGGCAGTGTTTGCCACAGGACTCCCGTCGAGGGGCCTCTCGAGGGCGCGAGGAGGGGGATTGAAAAGGTGCTTCGTTTTTTGACGAGGTTGCCCCGACAGGTTGTAGCCATTTACAAATTTTTCGCTTACTTTTGTGGCATCAATCAAAAGCATAACGATATGCAAACATCAGACAGTCTTGTCATTATCCCGACCTACAACGAGCGGGAAAACATAGAAGCCATTATCCGTGCCGTGTTCGGACTGGAAAAAGTGTTCCACATTCTGGTGATCGAAGACGGATCGCCCGACGGAACAGCCGATATCGTGCGGACACTGCAACAGGAATTCCCCGAACGCCTGTTCATGGTGGAACGGAAAGGCAAACTCGGGCTGGGAACGGCCTATATCGCCGGATTCCGCTGGGCGCTGGAGCGTGCTTACGAGTACATTTTCGAAATGGATGCCGACTTCAGCCATAACCCCAACGACCTGCCACGCCTCTACGAAGCCTGCACGATTCAGGGAGGCGATGTGGCCGTGGGCTCGCGCTACGTGAGCGGCGTGAACGTGGTGAACTGGCCGATGGGAAGGGTGCTGATGTCCTATTTCGCCTCGAAATACGTCCGCTTCATCACCGGCATTCCCGTGCACGACACGACGGCCGGGTTCGTGTGTTACCGGCGCAGCGTACTCGAAACGATATCGCTCGACAACATTCGCTTCAAAGGATACGCTTTCCAGATCGAAATGAAGTTCACGGCCCACAAATGCGGCTTCCGCATCATTGAAGTGCCGGTAATCTTCATCAACCGCGAACTGGGCACCTCGAAAATGAACAGCAGCATCTTCGGCGAAGCCGTGTTCGGGGTCATCAAACTGAAAGTGAACAGCTGGTTCCGCTCATTCCCGCAAAAGCCATGAAACGCACGCTGATCAAAAACGCCCTCGTGGTGAACGAAGGCAGAAAGTTCAAATGCTCCGTGGTGGTGGAAGGCGAAACGATAGCCGAAATTCTGAACGAGAACGAACACCCCGCCCTGCCTTGCGAGGAAACGATAGATGCCGAAGGGATGTACCTGATTCCGGGTGTCATCGACACACACGTGCATTTCCGCGAACCGGGACTGACGCTCAAAGCCGACATCGCCACCGAAAGCCAAGCCGCCGCGGCAGGAGGGGTGACCACCATCATGGATATGCCGAACACTCAGCCGCAAACCACCACGATACAGGCACTGAACGAGAAACTTGAATTGCTGGCGGAGAAGTGTGTCGTGAACTATTCGTGCTATTTCGGCGCAACGAACAACAATCACAATCTTTTTTCGGCCCTCGACAAGCACCGGGTGGCCGGAGTGAAAGTGTACATGGGCTCGAGCACCGGCAACATGCTGGTGGATCGCATGAACAGCCTGCGGCACATCTTCGGCGGAACAGACCTGCTGATTGCCGCCCATTGTGAAGACCAACACATCATCAACCGAAACACGGAACTGTACAAGAAAGAATTTCCCGACGGCAAAGTCCCCATATTCTGCCACCCCGCCATCCGCTCGGCCGAAGCGTGTCACGAATCGTCGGCACTCGCCGTTCGCCTTGCCCGGGAAGCCGGCGCACGCCTGCACATCATGCACATCAGTACGGCGCGAGAACTCAGCCTGTTTGAAGAAGGCGCGGTGGAGCATAAACGAATCACGGCAGAAGCCTGCATTCCGCACCTCTATTTCTGCGAAGAAGACTACCGCCGACTGGGAGCACGCATCAAGTGTAATCCCGCCATCAAATCGGCCGCCGACCGCAACGCCCTTCGGGAGGCGGTGAACACCGACCGGATAGACACCATCGCCACCGACCACGCTCCGCATCTGCTCGAAGAAAAAAAAGGCGGCGCGCTGAAAGCGGCCTCGGGCATCCCCATCATCCGGTTTTCACTGCTCAGCATGCTCGAACTGACGGCGCAAGGCGTCTTCACCCTCGAAAAAGTGGTGGAGAAGATGTGTCACGCCCCTGCCCTGCTCTACCGCATAGACCGGAGGGGATTCATCCGCAAAGGCTACCGGGCCGACCTCGTGCTGGTGCGTCCCGTGGCAGAATGGGAGGTGAAGAAAGAACATCTTTTCAGCAAATGCGGATGGAGTCCGCTGGAGGGACACGAATTCCGGTGGAAAGTCGATCAAACATTTGTAAACGGTCATCCGTTATATAAAGAGTCGCGTGTCGACACCTCCCGTCGCGGACAGGAAGTACGCTTCAACGCCGATTGAACCGACAAACCGATTGCACACCCCAAGAAACAGCAGACATGAAAGAGAATACTCCGTCCGGACGGCCCGGATCGTTGCCCGTCGTTTATCGGGCCACGTACCCCATACACTCCGTCGCCCCATACATCAACTGGCTTTACTTCTTCCACGCGTGGGGATTTCAGCCCCGGTTTTCAACCATCGCCCAAGTGCACGGCTGCGATTCCTGCCGCGCCTCGTGGCTCATTTCCTTTCCCGAGGAAGAACGCGAAAAAGCCTCAGAGGCAATGCAGTTGTTCAAAGAAGCCCGCCACATGCTCGACGTGCTCGACAAAGACTACAAAGTGCACGGCATCGTCAAACTATTTGCCGCCAATTCCGACGGCGACAACCTGCTCATCACGAAAGAGAACGGCCTGACGCTTGTCTTTCCCCTGCTGCGTCAACAAGTGGTGAAGAAAGACGACGAACCGTATATCTGCCTGAGCGACTTCATCCGGCCGAAAGCCTCGGGCATAACCGACACACTGGGAGCCTTCGCCGCCACCGTCGACGTGGTGATGGACGGTTCTCACGAACAAGATCCCTACCGGCACATGCTGATGCAAACCCTTTCCGACCGTCTGGCCGAAGCGGGAACCGAAAAGTTGCACGAGCACGTCAGGAAAGAGATATGGGGATATGCTCCCGACGAGAACCTGCCGACGGAAGACTTGCTGGACGAGAAGTACCAGGGCATCCGTCCGGCGGTGGGCTATCCTTCCATGCCCGACCAATCGGTCAATTTCCTGCTCGACGAATTGCTTGACATGAAACAGATCGGCATCAGCCTCACCGAAAACGGGATGATGATTCCCCATGCTTCCGTCAGCGGACTGATGTTCGCCCATCCTTCGGCGGAATA
>JBHAEN010000021.1:0-5699 GCA_041855645.1 Bacteroides sp.
AAAAAATGACTGCACGCCGACACAAAAACGGGTGCAGGCCGACGAAAAGGAAGGTGCAGGCCGACGATCGGCTTGATGCAGCGAAAAGCCGTAAGTGATGAACGGGGAGAATCCGGCGGATGCGGGCAGCCCGCCTCGCCTGTCTGTCGTCGTTTTCTCCGGAACGCGGAACTGTGCGCGGAAAGTTTTCTCGAACTCTTGTTATTTGGCTGTTGCCCGAATCGTTTTCTGAAACCGAAGCCGTATCTTTGCCCCGAAATTTACATTAAACAAAGATTGATTATGAACGAAATGACGGGAACGGACTTTAAATCCGCAACTGCCGATGACAACCGCAAGTTGTTCATCGAAACTTACGGCTGCCAGATGAATGTGGCCGACAGCGAGGTGGTGGCCTCCGTGATGCAAATGGCAGGCTACACGGTGACCGAGGCTTTGGATGAAGCCGACGCGGTGTTTATGAACACCTGCTCCATCCGCGACAACGCCGAACAGAAAGTGCTGAATCGGCTCGAACACTTCCATGCGCTGAAAAAAAAGAAGAAGCATCTCATTGTGGGCGTGCTGGGCTGTATGGCCGAACGGGTGAAGGAAGACCTGATCACCAATCATCACGTCGACCTTGTCGTGGGACCCGACGCTTACCTCACCCTGCCCGATCTCGTGGCGGCCGTGGAGACCGGACAGAAAGCCATCAACGTGGAACTGTCGACCACGGAGACTTATCGCGACGTGATTCCCTCGCGCATCTGCGGCAGTCAGATTTCGGGATTCGTGTCCATCATGCGCGGATGCAACAACTTCTGCACCTATTGCATCGTGCCCTATACCCGCGGACGCGAACGCAGCCGCGATGTGGAAAGCATCCTCAACGAAGTGGCCGATCTGATAGCCAAAGGCTATAAAGAAATCACCCTGCTGGGGCAAAACGTAAACTCCTATCGCTTCGAGCGTCCCACGGGCGAAGTCGTTACTTTCCCCGAACTGTTGCGCATTGTGGCCGAGGCGGCTCCGACGGCGCGCATCCGCTTTACGACTTCGCATCCGAAGGACATGAGCGATGAAACGCTCGAAGTCATCGCCCAAGTGCCCAACGTGTGCAAGCACATCCATCTGCCTGTGCAGAGCGGAAGTTCGCGCATCCTCAAGGCGATGAACCGCAAGTACACCCGCGAATGGTACATGGATCGCGTGGCGGCCATCAAACGCATCATCCCCGATTGCGGCCTGACTACGGATATTTTCTCCGGATTTCACTCCGAAACGGAAGAAGATCACCGCCAATCGCTCTCGCTCATGGAAGAGTGCGGCTACGATGCGGCGTTCATGTTCAAGTATTCCGAGCGTCCCGGCACGTATGCCGCCAAGAATCTGCCCGACGACGTGCCCGAGGACGTGAAAGTGCGTCGCCTTAACGAAATCATCGCTTTGCAGAACCGCCTTTCGGCCGAGTCGAACGCCCGCTGCGTGGGCAAGGTCTACGAAGTGCTGGTGGAAGGTGTCTCTAAACGTTCGCGCGACCAGCTCTTCGGCCGTACCGAACAAAACCGGGTGGTGGTTTTCGACCGCGGGAAACATCGCGTCGGAGATCTGGTAAATGTACGCATCACCGAAAGCAGTTCGGCGACGCTGAAAGGTGAAGAGGTGAAGTGATATGCCGGCAGAAGATGAGCATACGCCTTCCGGCGATTCTTTTCTTCGTCCCGACCTCATCGAAATTAAAGGCTTCCTTCCGGAGCGGTACGCGATGTGTACGCTTCGGGAGGAAGCCTCTCTTTTTGGGGACTGCGGAGACTTTGTTTCCGCCTGACGGCGAATGACTCAGACCATCAGGTGTCTGCGCACCGAGAATTTCACGATGGCCATCGCCCGGACATCTTCCAAGGCAATGTCTTGCGGAGCGTGGTGAGGATTATAGCTGACGAGCCGGATGCAGCCCGGCTGTTCCGAGCGGTTGACGTACTTCACCGTCAGGTAATCGTCGCCGTCGCTGACGAACGCCACCAGATAGATTTCTCCGTAGATGATGCTGTCGAAACTTTTGATTTCCTTGAAACCGACAATGTCGCCCGATTTCAGCAACGGATACATGCTGTCGCCGGTCACGGAAAGCGCGCCGTCGCAGGCGGGAATGTTGGGAATCTGTATCTTCCCCAGCACCACCTGATTCTTGTCCGAGAAGATGGTTCTCAGGTTGGCGGCCGCCGTCAGTTCGTAAAGCGGAACGCTGCGGTCTTCCAGCGCTTCGGGCGTTTTGGGGATGTGCAGCGGTTGCACTTCGCCGCCCGCAATCGGGCTGTCGCAGAACGCCGGTTGGGCTTGAGGCGTGCCTTTTCCTACGAGCAGCCAGTTGAGGTCGAACTCGCCCATTTTCTTGAGCAGCAGGTGAAAGTCGATGCGGTTGCGTGCCGACCAGTTCGACACGGTGGCGCGCGACACGCCCAGAAAAGCGGCCAATTCGCTGTCGGTCTTGAGGTTGAGGACTTCGCGTGCCCGCTTCACGATGGATTCTACATTTAAGACGGTCTCTTTCATAATTTGTGTACGATGTTTTTGTTTTGAGAACAAAAATAGGCATTAAAAAGATGCCGATACTCGCTTTTTGTGTATTTTTTTATGTTTTAAGCCGACGTGTGCAGGTATTTTGTCTCTTTCGTTCGTCGCTTACTTCCTTTCGCTGCATGAAGTCGATCGTCGGCCTGCACCTTCTTTTTCGTCGGTCTGCACCCGTTTTTTCGTCGGCGTGCACTCTTTTTTTCGTTTGGGTGCAGGCAAACGAATCATTTTATGCACGAAAAAGCCCTGTCCTCTTCGGCAAAAAGGAGCAAACCGATGCGATGCGCCTGTTTGGTTTCGTCCTTTTGAGCGATGGGCGGAGAACTTTTCCTATTTTTGCAAAGAGAATCTTGGAAAAGGATGGAATGAAATCGTGGATATTGATTGCTTTAGGCGGAGGAGTGGGAAGTGTTTTGCGCCACCTCACCGTGTCGTGTCTTTCCAAATGCGGATGGGCTGCTTTTCCTTTGGGTACGTTTGCGGTCAATGCCGCGGGTTGTTTCTTGGTCGGCCTTCTGTTCGGGCTGTCGGCGCGGTTGGATGCGCTGAATCAGGAGTGGAGGTTGTTTTTGCAAGTGGGTTTCTGCGGAGGATACACCACTTTTTCCGCATTTTCGCTGGAGAACGTAAAACTGTTTGAATCGGGACATTACGCAACGCTCGCCCTGTACGTCGCGGGAAGCCTTGGGGCGGGTGTTCTCGCCGTATGGGCGGGGTATGCACTGGTGGGGGCGGTGGGTAAATGACGAGAAAGCGTGAATCCGAATCGGGGCGCATCGTTGCGGCGGAAAGCAGACATCGTTTCTCATAGCTCCCGACTTACAGCCCATTTTGCTTTAAAATAAAAACCGGGCGCAGATTACGAATCATTCATGCGCCCGATTTAACGATGATCGGAGTACGGTTTATAATCGACTCGTCGGCATCCGGCCGGCTTCAGAAAATGAGGCCTACGCCCAAAGAAATGGAATGTCGCCAATTACTGTCGCCCTCGTCGAAACCGAATTCCTTCAGGTTATATCCGCATTGGAAGTTCCAGCCGAAGTGTTTGCGAACCATCTTTTTATACCCGACGCCTATATCCCACAGCAATCCGCCCACAGCATTGACGCCTTTGATTATTCCGTATCCGGCATTAGAATATAGATAGACATCGGGTGTGCGGGACAGCGGTGCGTAATGCGCTGTCGCGAACAGGGGGAAAGTGTTGTAATCGGGATTGGCATAGTGGTCTGCTCCCATGCCGGCGCCGATGGCGAATTTCGACGTCAGTCTGTAAAGTGCGGATATGTGCAGGGAGTGCCCGTACATTTTGGCATCGCCACGGCTTAACGTATATCCGAAGAAGTTCTCGCTCAATCCTAAATTATAGTGATAATCCACCATCACGTGAAAACGCTCCTGGGATCGGACTGAACCGCATATCCAGAGGAATAGGCCTATGAGCAAAGATTTGAAAAGTAAATGGTTTGTTTTCATGATTATATGTTTTTGGGTTATGTTTACTGTGCTTGTGGCAGAGCGTCTCCTTTTTTTGCACCTCATCCCATGCATAGCGCAAAATGTGTAATGCTCCACATGCATCTTGGCCGTTACAGGGCAATCTTTTAAAAGAACAAAAAACGCTAATTTTAGTTTCCTTCGTTTTGATGTTATGGAGCATGGTTGTTGCATAAATACTTTGTTTATCTTTGTCGTATGGTCCTCAAAAAACAGTAAAACGTCATGAAAAAGTTAGTCGTCCTATCCGGTGCGGGCATGAGTGCCGAGAGCGGCATCAGTACTTTCCGCGATGCGGGTGGCCTGTGGGACAAATATCCGGTGGAGCAAGTCGCCACGCCCGAAGGCTACGCGCGAAATCCCGAGCTGGTCACGCGTTTCTACAACGAACGCAGGCTTCAGTTGCTCCACGTCGAACCCAACCGCGGTCATCGGCTTGTGGCGGAACTGGAAAAACGGTATGAAGTAACGGTGATTACGCAGAACGTGGACAATCTGCATGAGCGGGCAGGCAGTACGAACATCATCCATCTGCACGGCGAACTGACGAAAGTGTGCTCCGAACGCGAGCCGCACAATCCCCGCTTTATTAAAGAACTGAAGCCCGAAGAATACGAAGTGAGCGTAGGCGAATTGGCCCCTGACGGCAGTCGGTATCGTCCCTTCATCGTGTGGTTCGGAGAGGCTGTGCCGAAGATAGAAACGGCCATTCGCTATGTGGAACAGGCCGATGTTTTTGTCATTATAGGTACGTCGCTCAACGTTTATCCCGCCGCGGGACTGCTGCACTACGTTCCCCGTGAGGCCGATGTTTATCTTATCGACCCCAATCCGGTCGACACCCATACTTCGAGGGCGGTGCACTTCATCCGTAAAGGCGCTTCGGAAGGCATGGCCGAACTGACGGCTTTGCTCTGTCCGTAACCGCTTATCTTCCTGCCCAGTCTTCTCTGTCCAGATTGCGATAGCCTATGGCCTCGGCCAGATGGACGGGGAGAATGCTTTCCGTTCCTTCGAGGTCGGCTATGGTGCGCGATACGCGCAGGATGCGGTCGTAGGCTCTTGCCGACAGGTTGAGGCGCTGCATGGCGTTCTTGAGCAGGGCAAGTCCTTTTTCGTCGGGTCGTGCGTGGCGGGCAAGCAGTTTGCTCGTCATCTGGGCGTTGCAGTATATGCCTTTCTCGTCGGCGTAACGAGCTTCCTGAATGTGTCTTGCCCGAATCACCCGTTCGCGGATGGCCGCACTCGATTCGCCTTCGCGGCAGTCGGACATCTTTTCGAAAGGAACGGGCACGATTTCGACCTGAAGGTCTATGCGGTCGAGCAAAGGCCCCGAAATCTTATTGAGGTATTTCTGCACTTGTCCGGGACTGCAAACGCAAGCCTTCGTGGGATGGTTGTAGTAACCGCACGGACAAGGATTCATCGAGGCCACGAGCATGAAGCCTGCCGGATAGTCGATGCTACTTTTCACGCGCGAGATGCTGATGCGGCGGTCTTCCAAAGGCTGACGAAGCACTTCGAGCACGTTGCGGGTGAATTCGGGCAGTTCGTCGAGGAAGAGTACGCCGTTGTGTGCCAGACTGATTTCGCCGGGTTGCGGAAAACTGCCGCCTCCGACCATGGCCACTTGCGAAATGGTG
>JBHAEN010000022.1:0-3233 GCA_041855645.1 Bacteroides sp.
AGCTCGATGGGGTTTCGCCTCCCTTGTTCTTTTCAGGTGTTTCCGTTCTTCCGCTCTCCCCGTTCCCCTTCTGCCGATTGCGCCCGCCCGTTTCTTGGGGGCAAACAAGACCCTGTCGGAGAGATTTTCCGCCCGTGTCATTCCGTCTCTCGGTTTTCTTTTTCTTTTACACGGATTCCTCGCTTTTCCGAATCACGTGCAATTCACGCGTCAAGTGCGTGCACTTGACGTCTGAAACACGTGCATTTCAGACGTCAGGTGGGTGCATTTCAGACGTCAAGTGCACGCATTTCGGAAACGCCCTTCCTATGGGGCTTTCGAGAGGGTCGAAATCCCGGTCGGTGCCGAAACCGGGCTCGCCGGAAGCGTTGAAAGAGTTTTACAAAACGGCGTTCCCCGTGAGGGCGTATGTGCGCCCGGACAACGACAGATTCAGATGTCGTCCAAGTCTTTTTGGATTTTGGCTTTCATGTTTTGAGAGTCGCGGTAGCGGATCGTGACCATGCCTTCGTAAACGCCCGTCGACTTTGCAATGGAAAGTTCTATCTCTCCGCCCGTTACTTCCCATACGCTGCCATATACAACCGTGCCCTGTTCCAATTCGTTCATTAACTCGCTGTTGGAAGCCCCGCGGGCAGGATTGTGCTCTTTGGAAAACGCCGGTTTGCCGTATTTACGGGTATATAGGTCTTTATAATAATCATAGGTGTTCACGAGTGCGTTCCATTCTTCACTCGAATCGAACAAAACGACTACGGAAAACACGTTTTTCCCATCGTCCGCGGCCACCACGCCCACCGTTGCCCTGCGGCCGGTAAAGTTGCCCGTGAACAAGGCCATATTGTTGTCACTGCTCATCGGGGTAAATCCTTTGGCTTTTAGCTTTTGGCAAAATTCCGTCATGCTTCCTCCGATGGGGATGCCCTTGAACGAAAGGTGTTCCTGAGCCATGAGGTTAATGGCAACGGATAGTAGGCTTAAAGTGAAGATGATTTTTTTCATGCTTACTCTGTTTAATGGTTATATTGCGGTCAATGACTTGAATTCTTCATCGGTCGGGTTGTTGTATGCGTCCGTTTGAACTCCCTCCGACGTTCGGATGGCACCACGGACACGAAGTTACTTTCGGGCCGAAGAAACGGTGATTGCCTTGTGGAGGACGACTCCTATCGGCAGCAGGACAAGAGGATAAACCGCCAACAGGTATTCACCCATGATGAGGCAGTAAGCCGTCGACAGGGTGGCGACAAACAGATAGGCGACGATGTTGGAACGCTGAATCAGGCGGTGAAATCCGTCCCTTGGCTTCTCTTTGGAGAGTCCTTTCAGAGACAAGAGGGAAGAAAAAGCACAATACGCCAAAAAACCGATGGCGGCATAATACAGCATTTCTCGGTCGGTGTTTATGCCGTAAAAAACCAACCCTGTGCCAACGAAGAACGATATACTGTAAAATAAGATTAAAAGTATCTTTTTCATGGGTGCAATTTTCAACTTATATGGGCATGTTTAATCAAAGGTTATACCGGCCGAACAACTGATGCAACACGATTTGGAGTATGACGGCGAATTTCGCAAAATAAATATTGTTTTATATGAAATTCAACTATTTTCGCCGTTTTTTTTGAAAACCGCGCATTTTTATCGATGTAGAGCCCTCATGCCCATTTGAGCTTGGACAATGCGGTTAAAGAAGGCTTCTTTTTTTTGGGGGGATGAAGCCGAGTGTTTCTCCGGGCCTCCCGTCCGATTCTTGCATGCCCATGCAAAAAGGACAATGCCTGTAATAACTTTATTAGTAATAAATTTGTTAGTAATAATAATATTGCCAATCTTTGCCTCAGAATAATACTCGAAGATTATGGGGAAGAAGCCTTTTACGTTTGGAGTGGCAACATCGGGCGATAATTTTACCGACCGGGAGAAAGAAACGGAGCGTCTGTTGCTCAATTTCCGGCATGGTGTAAATACGGTGCTGATTTCGCCCCGTCGTTGGGGCAAGACCTCATTGGTGGGGAAAGTGTGTCGCTTGGCGCAATCCGATAAATTGAAAGTGGTATATCTCGATATCTTCTCGTGTCGTAGCGATCGGGATTTTTACGACGCATTTGCAAGTGCCGTTCTCAAACAAACCTCTTCAAAGTGGGATGAGTGGTTGGAGAATGCGAAGCTCTTTCTTTCACGAATCAGCCCCAAGATATCGGTGGGGACAGATCCGATGACGGATTTCTCCATCTCGTTTGAAATGAACCCCAAGAGCAACGACGTGGATGAAATTCTGCAACTCCCGGAAAAAATAGCGCAGAAGAAAGGCTGTAATGTGGTGATATGCATTGACGAATTTCAGCAGATAGCCGAGTTCAAAGATTCAAAAACATTTCAGAAACGATTGCGTAGCGTATGGCAACTGCAAAAATCGGTCTCTTATTGCTTGTTCGGCAGCAAGAAGCATTTGATGAATGAGCTTTTTGAGAAAAAGAGTTTTCCGTTCTATAAATTCGGCGATGCCATTTATTTGTCCAAAATCGGAACACGGGATTGGGTAGATTATATATGCGGTCGTTTTGAAGCCACGGGCAAGCGGATTTCAAAAGAACTGGCGGAAAGAATATGCCGGCAGGTGGATAATCACTCGTCTTACGTGCAGCAGTTGGCATGGCTGGTGTGGATTCATGCAGACAGAACGGCCACCGAGCAGGATTTTGAAGCGGCTTGCCGGGATATTATCGACCAAAACACCCCGTTGTTTGAAAAGCAGACCGAGAGCCTTACGACTTATCAAATGAATTTTCTGCGGGCTGTCATCGACGGCGTCGATAGTGAATTCACCGTGCAGGAAGTCATACGTAAATATCGGCTTGGCTCATCGGCCAATGTCAGCATAGTGAAACGGGCGTTGGTCAAGAAAGAGATTATAGAAATCGAAAAACGCCGGGTGGTCATTCCCGACCCGGTGATGAGGGTGTGGCTGAAAAGGGAGTTGGGAATGTAATGGCGCATTCTCAAACTCACCCTGCCCACACCACGGCCGCCAGGGCCAGGATGGCCGGCAAACCTTGTTTGACGAGGATGCTCCCCGATGACCTGAATGCGCCATACAGAGCGGCAACGATTACACAGCCCAGAAAGAACGCCCGGATGTTGAACGCCCACTGAGGGTCGTCGATGAGGAAAGTCCAGAGAAGCCCGGCCGCCAGAAATCCGTTGTAGAGCCCCTGATTGGCCGCCAGACC
>JBHAEN010000023.1:0-12051 GCA_041855645.1 Bacteroides sp.
ACAGCGCCGTTGCTCCACGTAAAGGTTCCCCTCCCTTGTTGCACACCGTCTCTGAAAGAGCCTACATATTTATCGCCGTTGGCATAAGTATATATCCCTTCACCGGTGCGGTCGCCCAAAAGATATTGCCCCTCGTAGCGGTCGCCCGTGTGAAACATGTAGATTCCTCTTCCATGCTGTACGTCCTCCACCCAATCACCGTCGTATTTGTCACCGTTGGCGTATTCGAAGGTTCCTTTTCCGTGGCGGGTATCGTCTTTCCAATGGCCGATGTAGAGGCACCCGTCACCCCAGTTCATGGTTCCTTTGCCGTTCTTCTTATCGTTCTTCCATCCTCCGCCGTATCGGGCTCCGGCAGCCCATGTGTAAGTTCCGTCTCCTTCACGCTTATCGCCCACCCAACTTCCCACGTAGCGATCGCCGTTATGGTAGTACATCACGCCCATACCCTGCTGGTAGTCCTGATACCACATGCCTTCGTAACGGTTATTATTCTGAAAGTAGTATGTGCCTTTGCCGTGTTGATGATCTTGCAACCAGTCTCCTTCGTATTTTTCTCCGTCGGAAAAGAGGTAAGTGCCCTTTCCTTCGCGTTTGCCTTTCACGTAGTCACCCTCGTAAACGTCGCCGTTCTTGAATACGGTTTTTCCCTTGCCATGCGGCTTACGTCCGCGCAGTTCGCCCGTGTATATGCTTCCGTCCTTAAAGGTATAGCTTCCTATTTTCAGTTCCGAAGAGGAGAAGACGTTCTTTACTTTATCAACCAAACCGCCGATGCCTTTGTTGTTTTGAGCCGCGGCATTTCCCGTGCATAGTACCAAAAAGAGTAGAGTGTGCAGGTATTTATTCATAGGTTCATCGTTTTATTTTCGAGTGGCGTGTCTGACAAAGATACAATTCTATTTTTTTTCGACACAGTTTCAGGAAATCTTTTTACCTGCAATGACTTCTTTTAATCTCTCT
Source organism: Bacteroides sp. (assembly GCA_041855645.1). Classification (GTDB taxonomy): domain Bacteria; phylum Bacteroidota; class Bacteroidia; order Bacteroidales; family Bacteroidaceae; genus Bacteroides. The sequence goes on from JBHAEN010000023.1 coordinate 964, forward strand.
TTGCAGAGGTATTTGCAGGCTAATTCGCGCAACTCTTGCGGCGTTACTTCATTCACGGCATGCAGAGAGCGAGAAAAATAAGAATCGTCCAGCCCCGCCGTGTCTATAAATATCCATGCGTCTGCCAAAGAGAAAGGCGATTCGTAGTTGCGGCACATTTCTCCCAACATAAAGTTGCGCACCACGGCAAGTTCTTCTTCCGACACAAGTTCCTGATGCAAACGATCGATTTCCACATAAACTTCTTCGATCAGAGAGTTGACGTAGACATTGTCTGTTTCGGCGGCGACGGAAAGCAATCCGCTGCCGGGATAAAACGAGATGCCGGCAGAGATACCGTAAGTATATCCTTTCTCTTCGCGGATGTTACTCATCAGCCGGCTGCCGAAGTAGCCGCCAAAGAGGGTCATCAATACCCGAAGTCTAAGGTAGTCGGGATGCCGGCGGGTAATGGTTGTATCACCCATTCGCACGGCACTTTGCAAGGCATCGGGGCGTTCGATGAAGACTCGTTTGTCCGGCAATGCCGAATAGGGAAAATCCGGGGTATGTGATGCTGATACATTTCGCCCGAAAGGCTGTCCGAAAGATTTTTCGACCCTGTCGATTACCGCCGGCGTCACCTTCCCGGACAGGAAAACGGAACAGTTTCCCGAATGATAATGCTGTTCGTAAAAGTCACGAAGGAGTTCGGGAGTCAGGGCGGTGTAGTCGTTTTCAATAATCAGATCGCCACAAGGATGTTGTTCGCCATAAAGCGATTTCAGCAAGCCGCGATGCGCCAAGAAATCGACTTTGGATGTATTTACCCGAAATTGGCTCAGGTTGGCTTCGACGACCGTACGCAAACGCTCTTCGGGGAAAAGTGGTTCTTTAATCAGCGATTCGACCACATCCAGTGTTTCAGGCACGTACTTGTTTAAGGAATAAACCGTGACACAGGCATGGTCGGCTGCGCTGTAAGGCTCCAACCACGAACCGTAGTAATCGAGTCGCTCGGCCAGTAAAGCAGCCGAATAAGTACGCGTTCCTTCCTGAAGCATGCGGTTGGTGAACAAAGATTGCAGTTTTTGTCGTTGATGCCATCGCCCGCTATGAAAGAGAATGTCGATGCGTACCACGTCCTGAGAACCGGCACGAATGACGGACAAGGGTATGCCATTGGGTAATGCCGTGCGCTCGGGTACGGCAATCGCGATTTCTTTCAGTGGCTGTATGGCCGGATGTTCTGTCCTGTTCATGGGCTTCACGGGTTTGCACGACCTTTCAAAAACTGTTCCGCCCGCTCCAAGTCTTCGGGAGTGTCGATGCCTATGGTTTCGACTTCACTAAGTCCCACCCGTATTTTATAGCCGTTTTCCAGCCAACGGAGCTGCTCCAAAGATTCGGCCTGTTCCAACAGAGAAGGCGGAAGAGCGGTGATGGCTTTCAACACTTCGGAACGATAGGCATACAGCCCGATGTGCTTATAGTAGATATGATTCTTCAACCAGTCCGCCCGTTCGGAGTTCCGTTGAAAGGGAATAACGGAACGGCTGAAGTAGAGTGCTTCGTGTTGTTTGTTCACCACCACTTTCGGAGTGTTGATATTTTCCAGATCGGCCGGAGAATCGTTGGTCGAGAAGGGTTTTACCAAGGTGGCGATTTGAGTGGATGCATCGGCAAAGCAGGCCATTACGGCATGCAGCTGGACGGCTTGGATAAACGGCTCGTCGCCCTGAACATTCACCACGACATCAAAATTACCGCCGATCCGGGTCAAAGCCTCATAGCAACGGTCGGTTCCGCTTTTATGATTCGAAGAGGTCATCACCACCCGACCCCCGAAAGCCTTTACGGCAGTTTCGATACGTTCGTCATCGGTGGCCACATAGGTGTCGGGAAGGACTCCGGACACTTGCTCGTACACGTGCTGTATCATGGGCTTACCACCCAACAAGGCCAAAGGTTTGGCCGGGAAACGGGTCGAAGCGTAACGCGCGGGTATAATTCCTAAAAACTTCATGGAACAAAGGGAAAGATTGGTTTACAAATCGGATAAATTCAGTAAGGGAAGCAAAGTTTGCACATGGTCCGATTCCCAGTCGGCAGGCTTCAGCACATGGCCGTCGCAAGACAGCAGGTCGACATCCAATCGCACTCTTTCGTGCATTTTGTCTTCGGGTAAACGACCGGCACGTTGCTCGATTGCTTTCAGGATTTTCCGGACGCACGCCTCAGAGTTTTCCGAAACGAAAACTCCCAGCCGGTTAAGAAACGGATGAGTGTTGTGCAGAAAACCGACGGGAGGCGTTTCCATCGTCGGCGTCAACCGAAGCGAGGGAAAGTGCAGACGAAGTTCGTTACAGGCCAATGCCAAATATTCTTCGCGCATGCTTCCCTCGTTACTTCCCATACAGACGATGTACGTGTGCATGGACATCAGTTAAACAGATCATCCAGACCGAGGTCTTCTATAATTTCTCCCGTAGGAGTCTCGGAATCGGCACACGGATCAAAGCCTTCGGGGAGTTTGAAGCGATCGCCCTGCGAATAACCCAAGGAGGAATCGTCAAATACTTTTTTCATGTATTTCGCCCATACGGGTAAGGCCAAAGATGCTCCCTGTCCGTAGGTCATGGTGTCGAAATGAATATCACGCTCCTCGCCTCCGACCCAGCATCCCGACACCAACGTGGGCGTGAAACCCATGAACCATCCGTCGGAATTGCGATTGGTCGTTCCTGTTTTACCGCCCATATCGGCAGTGATGCCGTAACGGCGAACTCTTCCTCCCGTGCCTTCATTGATGACGGCGCGTAACATCACTAACATCTTGTATGCACTTTCAGCACTGATCACCTCGTCCATTTGCGGAGCAAAGGTGGAAATCACATTGCCTTCACTGTCCTCGATACGGGTGACGAAAAGCGGAGCCACACGAATGCCTTTATTGGCAAAAGCCGTATAAGCACTCACCATCTCACCGACGGAAATCTCACAGGGGCCAAGGCAAAGCGAAACGGTGGGCTGAATATCTTTGTTGAGCACCCCAAAGCTATGAATCAATCGTTTCAGCGCATAAGGGCTCAACTTACCCATGAGATAAGCGGAAATCCAGTTGGAAGAGTTGGCCAAGCCCCATTTCAAGGTTACCATTTCATCATAACGCGCTTTGGTTGCATTACGGGGCGACCAAGGTTTCCCGTTATCGTCGATCAGCGTTTGCTCGACATGACGCACTTGATCGCAGGGAGAAAAACCATTTTCCATGGCCAACGTATACAGGAAGGGTTTGACGGTGGAACCGACCTGACGCCGCCCGACCATGGCCATGTCGTACTGAAAGTGCGTATAGTCCGGGCCGCCGACATAGGCTTTCACATAGCCGGTCATCGGGTCCATCGACATGAATCCGGTGCGCAGGAAGTGCTTGTAGTAGCGAATGGAGTCCATGGGTGTCATTATCGTATCTTTTGCACCCGACCATGAGAATACGGTCATTTCCTCGGGCTTATGGAAGGCTTTCCATATTTCGGCTTCCGAGGCTCCGTCGGCTTTCATCAGCCGATAACGATCGGTTTGCTTCATGGATTTCAGCAGAATTTCGTCGACTTGCTTCTGGGTCAGCATATTGCTATAAGGAGCCTTGGACCGTCCTTTCTTTTCTTTGAAAAATTTGGGCTGAAGGTCTTCGCCGATGTGTTCCCTTACCGCCTCTTCGGCATAACGTTGCATGCGCGAGTCGATGGTGGTGTATATCTTCAATCCGTCGGTATAGATATTGTAATTGGAGCCGTCGGACTTACTATTCTTCTCGCACCAGCCAAACAAGGGGTCGGTTTCCCAAGCCAGGGAGTCCTCATAATATTTCTGAATTTGCCATTCGCGATAGTCGCCGCGCACGGGTTTCTTGGCCGTCATCACTCCGCGCAGGTATTCGCGGAAATAGGTGGCCAATCCTTCCTTATGGTCCACGCGATTATAGGTCAGCTTCAGGGGCAGGGCTTTCAACGAATCGCATTCGGCCGCAGTGAGGTAATCTGCCTTGCGCATTTGGTCGAGCACAACGTTGCGGCGCATCTGCGACCGTTCCCTGAAACGAACCGGATTATAGAGAGAAGGGTTTTTGCACATGCCCACCAACGTGGCCGCTTCTTCTATCCGAAGATCTTTCGGTTCACAGCCGAAGTAAGTGTACGCCGCAGTTTTGATGCCTACGGCGTTGTTCAGAAAGTCGAACTTATTGAGGTACATGCTCAGGATTTCCTCTTTCGTGTAGTAACGTTCGAGCTTCACGGCAATCACCCATTCTATGGGTTTTTGAAAGAGACGTTGCAGCTTGGACTTTGCCACATCGCTATACAGCAGTTTGGCTAATTGCTGCGTGAGCGTACTTCCTCCCCCCGAACTGCTCTGCCTCAGCAATCCGGTTTTTATGACGGCGCGAAACAAGGCTTTGGCATCAATGCCCGAATGGCTTGTAAAGCGTACGTCCTCCGTGGCAATGAGGGCGTTAATCATGGCGGGAGATAAATCTTCGTACGATGTATAGATACGGTTTTCTTTACTGTACGACCACGTTCCGAGCACTTTCCCGTCTTCCGATATGATTTCCGTTGCAAATTTATAGTTGGGATTCTCGAGTTCTTCAATAGGAGGCATGTAACCTATCCAGCCCTTGGCGATGGCTACAAACAAGAAAACGGCAACCATGATCAGGGCGGCCAATCCTATCCAAAGGTATTTGATTACTTTTTGAATCATACAGCTTTCGCTTTTCTGAAGTTCGACATTGGTTTATTCGTTGCAAAAGTAGTCAAAAAAAGCGAGTTGATTCTCCGCCCCAAAGAGAAAAAGGTTAAGAAGCCTTTCGAGACGTTGTTACCGTTCCGCAGTGAAGTAAAACGGTGTGTGATGAGCATAAAGGCCGGCAAAGCATCCCGTTCTCTCAAAGAAAAGGCTGTTTTTCCGTAAAGTTTATACCTTTTCCCTTCCGGTATGAGCCTGCACAAAGAGATAAAAAGATAGCGGATAAACCGATTTTGAAAATCAAGGTTTATCCGCCATGCTTCTCCTCTTCAAAGAGGAAAAAAGAGATGTCAGTGTTTAGAATTCGTCGGTGGCTGCAATATTATACAAGACAATAGGTGTTGCACTCGTGTTTCCATTATTAAGGTTGACACTGATGGAACTTTCATATGAGCTATTACTACCATAAGCAACCCTATACCCTAAATTATAAATCACTGTAGCTCCACTGGTCGAAGCAGCGAGTCCTGAGTTGGGACTATAACTTGACCCTCCGTAAGCAACTTTACGAATGATACTACCATCAGGTCGAGTATATTCTATATAGAGCTTCAATGCCGAAGCCCCTATTGTGGGAAAAGCAGAGAACTCCGCATAAAGCAGTTTCGTAGAAGCATCATATGCTGCACAATTTGTAGCTTTCGTTGTCACCAGCTTATTTACTCCATTAACAGGATAATACATAGCATACATGCGATTTTCAACCGTCCATCCCCATGTTGTTGCTTGATACAAAACAATTTTTGACGGATCGAACACCTCACCCGCAGGCAATGAGAACCATCTGTAAGGATCGACCATACGAAGAATGGTACGTTGTGTCAACCGCCTCAGGTGCATCGTCTTATAATAAGAGTATTCCCCAGTGTTTCCCGTGGATAAAACACCATAAGTATCCCAGGGTACGGGATCAACCAATACAGCCTTACCAGCCACAGGAGAAAGTGCTACGGTACTCTCATTCTTACGTATTAAAAGATAAGAACTTGGGTTAGTGAGATTATCTCCGAAAAAGACAACCTGCAAGGAATCCTTATTGAACAGAAAACTTCCGAACGAATAATTGGTGTCATCGTCAGCCTTTGCCCAAGAGACATAAGGCGTCTGTTTCAACTTGGCGAGACGAGTAGGCACATCGATTCCTTCGTCCAAATTTTGTGCAAAAATACGGCTGAATGTTCCGCCGGAAGCCTTGTGCGCATACAGATACAGTGAATAATTCCGACCGGCGGGAATCGTAATCTTATTGTCGGTCGATGTAGCAGCTTGCGTGGCTATCGAAGGACTTTCGTTAAAGAAATAATCCAGATAGATGCGTTTGGGCAGATAAACATTGACGTTACGTTCGTACGTTAAGCCGGAAGCCGTTCTGGTGGTGAAAGACAGGAGCCCTTTGTCGGGAACCGTGGTCGATTTGATCATGGAAGGGGCCTTTACGTAAATCATCTTGGCCGTTTCATCAATGCGGGCAGTCCATCCTAAGGGCAGATGTGCAATGACACTTCCCAACTCATCGTTCTTGGTATACGGGAAAGCCATTTCCTTGTTGGTCTCGGAGAAGGTCAGGGTATTCGTCGTCGCATCATACTCAGTGGATGCGGATGCGCCACCGGAAGTGGCCTGATCGGGCTGAATGTAAAATCCGATGTCCTTTACTTTAGGAATTGTATAGGTCACGGGAGTACCGCCGGGATATTGCACCTTAAAGTAATAGTTGTTTGCATCTTCGGTTATTTCACGCAAGGGGCTGTCGGTTCCGGGAGCGCCATCCTGCCCGTTGGCACGGATTTTATTGCCGGAGGCATCGGTCATAAACGTTTCGCTCTGATTCGGCCATTTGATGGTCCAGTAGAAATTACCGTCGGTATCCTGCTTGATGCCGAACACGGGAGTCAGTCCGTCGACTCCGTCCGTTCCGTCAACGCCGCGCCAGGGATTCCCCGTATCTTGCCCATTGATGTACCAGTTTCCGTCAGTCCCCATGGTTACGACATACGAAGATCCGTTATTACCGTTTCTGCCAAAAGGCACATAAACGGTTTGAGTGCCAAAAGTCAGGCTAACCCCCACTGTGTCTCCATTCTGAGTCACATAAACGATGTTGCTGATCGGTTCTTTTTGCTCAAGTCTTATCAATCCGTCTCTGAGCCCATTGAGGTTGTTGTTCAGCGAGTCACGCAACTTAGTCAGGTCGGGAATGACATATTGACGGCTATACAATATTTGAGTATCCTCCTTATAGCAGCCGGTCAACAGCAACAGCGTGCAAGCCATTACTGTGCAAAAATGCAGTTTCATTACATTTTTCATATCTTTCTTGTTTTTATTCTATTCTTATTTTATGGTCATGAAGCTCAGCCGTCTGAGGTTCTTACGGGCATCTCCGCTGCCTGCGGCGGCTTGCAACAGGTATTTTTTGGCAGATACCATATCGCCTTTATAGGCATAAGCCACACCCAAGGCGTTGAGCACTTCGGCGCTCTTATGATTCACGGCTTCCAATTCGTCTACGGCTTCCGGATATCGTCCTTCGGCCAGCAGTTGAACTCCCTTATAGGAACGGCTTATATCGGCTGTGGGATAATGACGGAAGAGAATCTCGATTACCCGGTCGGATTGCTCGGAACCCAATCCGTATGCGGAAGCAACGGCATACATTTCTTCCGGGCTCAGGTCTGAAGGATTCTTCTCGATCAATGCTTTGGCTTCCTCGCCCTTGTGGCTCTTCACGTCGTATTCAACCGTGTAGCTGCTCAATCGGAGGGCCGGATAGACGTTCTTCACCAGATAGTCGTAGGCAGGTTCTTTCTTCAGCTCCACTTTCAAGCGTTCGGTATCCTTAGTCCGATCCATCAGGCTGAGCAACCGGTCGCGTCCGGGAAGGTTGGCGTCGCGTTGCAGCGTATCACGAAGACCCTGCCAGTTTTCGGAGATACGTCCGACCGTGAACATGCCGCGTCCGAGATCGCTATGACCCACCACATAATCGATGATGGAACTTGCGCGGGATTCGGCCAAACGCCTGTTGTTTTCGTACGGACCTTCGGGAGAAGCAAAGCCTTCCACCTTGATGCTGCGCACCGTATAATCGGGGTTGCCCGAAATCACGGAAAGTTCGCGATTCAGACGTTCCAGTTCACGAGCGTTGTTCTTCAAATCTTCGGCAATGAAAGATTGGTTGAGCGGATAGTTCAACCGGATGACAGAGGAGTAAAAACGCTTTTTCACGCTCGGAAGCTCCACTTCTTCGGGATATGAAAAATACAAATCCATCGGTTGATTGAAGTCCATTTCCATTTCCGCGGGCAAAGAGGAGGGCATGGCTTCGCCGCCTTTTTTTCGGAACTTATAGACCAAGCCCACGGAGGGTTGCCAAATATAGCTGTCGTAAGCACGTTTGGCGTTCAACACACCGTCGATCGAGTGGTCGCGCTCCCAAATCAAGCGGTTATTCACGTCGATGGCCCAGTACGGCGAAAGGTTGAAACGAAGGGCGATATCGCCTCCGAGCCCCCAAGTGCGGGAACGGTTTACTCGGGGCGCTATCTTTTCTCCGGTCTCCGTGTTATATACTTGCGACCAGAAGCGTGAAAGATACACACCCGGTCTGAGCCAGAGTTCCACGGGCTTCTCGCGATAGGTCGACGCATAGAACATGCGTGTCACGTTGAACGTCGCATTAAGAGACGACTGCACAAAACGAACCCGGCTCCGTATCTTATCAAAACGAACGCCTTCCACCTGAACGGCATTCGGGTTATTGCCCTGCTCGCCGATTACGCCGGAGGGAGAATACTGGAACGTCGTTCCGTTAATCAGTATATAGGGGTAATACGTGTAGGCATCGTAAACGCCAAGCACATAGTCTTTCTGAAAGGAAGACGTGTTCATGTAATTACGCCCCACGCCGATATTGGCTTCGAGTCCGAATACGGAAGAAAACTGGTATCCTCCTTTCAACTGGAGACCCGCACCCATATTAAATTTGGTGTCTTTGCCCCATGAATACAAATCGTCATAGATGAACGGCGAGAAAAATTCGGCACCGATATACCAATAATTCGGTTTGAGCACGGGTTTTGTATTTTTCGACCCGGTTTTCGTTTCCGAAGTTTTCGCTTTCTGGGCATTCGCATCTACCGAAACGAAGACGCCCGCAAGAGTGAGCAGAAGCAAAGACATCTGCCAACGAGAATAACGTTTATACGAGAAAAAAGATAGTTGAGACATATTTTTATTAAATTTAATTACGGGAAAATACGGGGATACCCTTTCAAAGTGTATTCAAACGAATAGAAAACATTGAGTCCGACGGGAATGTTTTGCCAGATTAGCGTTTGTTAGGGTTATTTGCGAAAAAGAAACTAAAGAATCATCCGTTTAGGAGAACCGTGCCAAGAGCAGCCTAAACAGAATACCTCAGTCAAATCAAAACCTTCTGTGGAATCCGATTCATATTTCGGAACAATTTCCCCCGCCGGGGATACATAGACAAGAAGCCGATCTCCTTGCGCGTTTTTTACGTACATCGCCGCAATTTTACATTGCGGACACCATTTCTTTTTTATCATCCGGTACTACTAAACTCTCCATTCTTCGAAACGATGCTTCTCTCTCACGACCGACCTAATGTCCGGCACCCCGCACAATAAGGACAAAGCATCCATGTTTCTTCTCAAAAATCGGCCGCAAAGATACGCAATTTACCGTACACGGCAATAAATCGAGGCAAAAAGTGTGCATCCGCCTATTTCTTCCCATTCGCCGTTTACGTCCTTTCGCTGCATAAAGTTAATCGTCGGCCTGCACTTTCCGTTTCGTAAGCCTGCACCTTCCGTTTCGTTGGGGTGCACTTTCTTTTTCGTCGGCCTGCACCCAAACGAATAATTTCATGCGTGCGAAAGTCTTGTTTTCTTCGGCGAAAAAGAGCCATCGATGCGGCGTAAGCGATAGAACCATCGGAATCTCCCCCCACCCTTCGTTGCGAAATGACCGAATAATGAGGTTCCCCGGATTTCGACGCGATTGCCTTCAGGCATTTTTTTGCAACACGCCTATTTTATTATTATTTATCTATCTTTGCAGCACGAAAAAACATCAAATATCCAACATACACATGATTCTCTTTTTCAGAACCCCTTCGGGAAACGTGATTGCCGTAGAGAGCAGCCGCTCTCTCAGTTCCGACGACAGTGACAAACTCTGCTGGCTTTTCGGCGAAGCCAAAACCGAAAGCGAAGACAAGCTGCAAGGCTTCTTCGTCGGGCCTCGGCGCGAAATGGTTACGCCGTGGAGCACCAACGCCGTGGAGATTGTTCAGAACATGGGGCTCGAAGGCATCGAACGCATCGAAGAGTACTTTCCCGTACCCGATGAACAGGCCGCATACGACACGATGCTTCAACGCATGTATCACGGACTGAACCAACAGCTTTTCACGACCGACCGCCAACCGCAGCCCATCGTCTGCATCGACGATATCGAGGCGTATAACGAACAGGAAGGACTGGCACTGTCGACCGAAGAAATCGACTACCTGAAGAAGGTGGAGAAGGAGCTCGGACGCAAACTCACCGATTCGGAAGTGTTCGGCTTCGCTCAAATCAACTCCGAGCACTGCCGGCATAAGATTTTCGGCGGCACATTCATCATCGACGGCGTGCAGCAAGAATCGTCGCTCTTCGCCATGATCAAGAAAACCACTGAGGAGAATCCCAATAAAATCATATCGGCCTATCGGGACAACGTGGCCTTTGCCGAAGGCCCCGTAGTCGAGCAATTCGCCCCCGCCGATCATTCCAAGCCCGACTATTTCCGCATCACCGACATCAAGAGCGTCATTTCGCTCAAGGCGGAAACGCATAATTTTCCCACCACCGTGGAGCCTTTCAACGGGGCCTCCACCGGAACGGGAGGAGAAATCCGCGACCGCATGGCAGGCGGCAAAGGTTCATGGCCCATCGCCGGAACAGCCGTGTACATGACTTCCTACCCCCGAACGGAAAAAGGCCGGAGCTGGGAAGAACTCCTCCCCGTCCGTCAATGGCTTTACCAGACTCCCGAACAGATTCTGATCAAGGCATCGAACGGTGCATCCGACTTCGGCAACAAGTTCGGGCAACCGCTCATTTGCGGTTCGGTGCTGACGTTCGAGCACCGGGAAAACGGAAAGGACGAAACGAACGCTTTCTACGGATACGACAAGGTCATCATGCTCGCCGGCGGTGTCGGTTACGGCACACAGCGCGACTGCCTCAAGGGACATCCTGAAAAAGGAAACAAGATTGTGGTCATCGG
>JBHAEN010000024.1:0-5256 GCA_041855645.1 Bacteroides sp.
ATTGTTGACCAAGGCTCTGGCGATGGCCACGCGCTGCATCTGTCCGCCCGACATCTGGTTCGACTTATGCTCCAGCCTGTCGGCCAGTCCCACGGCTTGCAGGGCTTCGACGGCTCGCCGTCTGCGTTCGGTTGCGCTCACGGAGGCGTTGTACATGAGCGGAAGTTCCACGTTTTCCACGGCTGTGGTCTTCGGCAGCAGGTTGTAGCTTTGGAACACGAAGCCGATCTTCCGGTTGCGCAACACGGCGCGTTGCGCCTTGCTCATGGTGCGCACGGATACGCCGTCGAGGTAGTATTCGCCGCTCGTGGGCGTGTCGAGGCAGCCCAGTGTGTTGAGCAGTGTCGACTTACCCGATCCGGAAGTGCCCATGATGGTGACGAACTCGCCTTCTTCGATGCGGAAGGAGATGCCCCGCAAGGCGTGGACGGTTTCTTCGCCCACGATGAAGTCGCGCCGGATGTGTTGAAGTTCGATGATGGTTCGCATGTTTTTTACTCTCGTCGATGGTTATTTCTTTTTGTTGGCCGATCCCGGACGCGTGGGCATGAAGGGGCTCTTTTCGCTGCTTCCTCCCGCTCCGTTTTGCGTTGTCGTGTCGCCCGCGGGGTTTCCGGCCGTGACTTCGGTGACGATTTGCATTCCTTCGCTCAGCCCGCCGGTGATTTCGGTCGACGTTCCGTTGCTGATGCCGATTTCGACGGCGTGTGCCGTGAAGGTTTTTCCTTCGCGCGTCCAGACCTTATGGGCGGCTTCGCAATCTTTCACGATGTTGTCTGCTCCGATGATGGACGCGTCGGGCGTGAAGCGCAGTGCCTTGTTCGGCACGGTGAGCACGTTTTGGCGGTCGATGGTGTAGACGGTGATGTTGGCCGTCAGCCGGGGTTTCAGCTTCAGGTCGGGGTTGGGCGAGGTGATGATGACCTGATAGGTCACTACCGTTGAGCTGCTCGTGCTTGTGCTGCTTTCGGTCGCTTCGCCCAGTCGGATTTGCGTTACGGTTCCCTCGAAGACGTCGTTCGGATAGGCATCGACGGTGAAGGTGGCGCGTTGTCCTTCGACGATGTCGCCGATGTCGGCTTCATCGATGTCGGCCACCACCTGCATTTTCGTCAGGTCGGCCGCTATGGTGAACAGGGTGGGCGTTTCAAATCCCGAAGCCACGGTCTGTCCGGCTTCCACGTCGCGGCTGATGACCACGCCGTCGATGGGCGAGGTGATGGTGGCGTACGACAGGTTGCGTTGAGCCTTGGCCAGCGAAGCCTGAGTGCTTTCGAAGGTGCTTTTGGCCTTCTGGTAGTTGTAGAGCGATTCTTCGAATTCCAAGTCGCTGATGAGCGATTTCTCGTGCAGCATCTTGTTGCGTTCGTAGTTCTTCCGGCGGTACTCGTATTCGGATTTCGCGCCGTTGTAGGCGGCCTGTTGCGAGGCCAGTTCGCTTTGCAGCGTCGCGCGGTCCATCTCGGCCAGCAGTTGACCTTTCTTGACGACGGAGTTGTAGTCGACGTAAATCTTGTCGATGATGCCCGACACCTGAGTGCCGACTTCGACTTCCGTCACCGGTTCGATGGTTCCCGTGGCGGTGATGGAGCTGGAGAGGTTGCCTTTCGTCACGGTGGCCGTGGCGTAGGTTATCTTGCTCTTTTCGGGCGATGCGGTGAAGAACCACAGTCCGGCGCCGACGGCTGCGAGCGCGACGGCCGCGATGATGATTTTCTTTTTCATGAGTGCTTATCTGTTTGGAAATGAATGACTCGTTTGCGTTTACAGGCTTAGCGTTTCGCCTTGGTAGAACTTGAGCAGTTGCAGGTTGACGAGGGCGGTGTACTTGCTTTGCAGTTGCTCCTGCTGCGCCTGCACGAGGTTGTTCTTCTCGGTGAGCAGTTCGACGGTGTTCTTCATGCCCATGGCGAACTTCTCGGCCACGAGGTCGTATCCGGCCTGCGCGCTTTTGAGTTTGGTCACTGCCGCGGCATACTTCTGTTGCGCGCTGTTGGCGTTTTGCCAGAGGGTTTCTATGGACTTATAGAGCGTCTTTTGCTCTTCGAGCAGCGAAAGTTGTCCGGTTTGCAGGCTCAACTTGGCTTTTTCCACCGCGCTTTTCGTTTGTCGGTTGTTGAAGATGGGCACGCTCAGCGTCACCCCGACGGAGTTGCTCCATCCGTTTTTGAGTTGCCGGGCGAAGGAATAGGTTCCTCCCGTGGCATGATTCGTCCCGATGCCCGCGCTGAGGCTCACGGTGGGCAGATAGCCGGCACGGGCTATCCGGATGCCGAGGTCGGCCGCTTCGATGCTCAACCGTCTCGATTCGATTTCCGGACGGTGGGTGAGTGCGGCGGCATAGACGTCGCGCTTGGCAGGCAGCGGCACCAGCACGTCGGCATCGTCGAGATCGGGTGTGCCGATGTTCATTTCTTCCTCGCCGTCCAGTTCGAGAAGCTGTTTCAGCTGAAGTTTGTATTCCTGAAGCGTCGTTTGCGCGCTCACCAGCTGGTAACGGTCGGCATCGGCCTGCGCTTCGAGCTGTGCCAGATCGCTCTTGGCGATGCTTCCGGCCTCAAGCAGCCGCCGGCCGCGTTCCAGTTGCGCGGCCGACAGTCCGACTGTGCTTTCGTTGATGGCCACGGCTTCCGAGGCGTAGAGTATCTGCATGTAGAGTTGGGCAATCGACTCGCGGATGGAGTTTTCCGAGACCGAAACCTCAAGATCGGCCACGCGCGTATTGAGTTTCTCCTGCTTCACGGTGTTCGTCAGCCGGCCTCCGTTGTAGAGTGTCCATGAGGCGTTGAGTCCGTAGCTTCCGGTATAGCTCGTCCGGTTTCCGGTACTGATGATGTTGCTCCCGCTCACGATGCTGTTCGTCGTTTCCTGATAGGGGCGATTCACCACGCTGTGTCCGCTGGAGAACGACAGGTCGGGGAAGAGCGCGGCGCGGGCGGTTTTCAGGTCGACGGCCGTTTCGGCGGCGGCGACTCGGCTTTTGTGCAGGCTGATGTTGTGGCTCAGGGCATGGTCGATACATGCTTGCAGGGTCCATGGTTGTCCGTTCTGTGCGGAGGCTTCCTGTGCGCGGGCGTCGAGAAAGACGCCTGCGGCAAGAAGGGTCATCGCTGTCAATCTTTTTACGCTTGTCATATCTTCGGGTGATTAGTGATGTATTTATGTGTACAAAGTTCTTTGTTCGTCCGCTCGGGTGCAAAAAAGATAGACGAACGGGAGGATTTTGCCGACGAACGGGCGCGGAAAACCCCGAAAACGGCCAAAAAACGGCCGGCGGATGTTGGACGGACGAAGCGAATGTTCTATATTTGTGCACGATAGAACCCGTAATCTTTCATCTTCCCATGAGAAAAAAAATCATTGCCGTCTGGCGATTCTATGTCGACGGTTTTCGGAGCATGACCCTGGGTCGCACGCTCTGGCTCATTATCCTCTGCAAACTTTTTGTGATGTTCTTCATCCTCAAGCTCTTCTTCTTTCCGAACTTTCTCCGTCATCTGCCCGACGACGAGAGCAAAGGCGACCATGTGGCCACGGAACTGACGGAAAGAGCGGCAGAAGACAACCGATAACTATTTTCTAATCCATTAAAATCTATTTACGTGTATGACCGGAAACATTGAACCCGCTTTAGTCGACTGGTCTCGGCTACAGTTTGCCATGACGGCCATGTACCACTGGATTTTCGTTCCTCTTACGTTGGGACTCTCCGTGGTGATGGCCATAATGGAAACCCTCTACTACAAAACCAAAAACGAGTTTTGGAAAACATCCGCCAAGTTCTGGATGCGACTGTTCGGCATCAACTTTGCCATCGGCGTGGCCACGGGGCTTATTCTTGAATTCGAGTTCGGTACGAACTGGAGCAACTACTCGTGGTTCGTGGGCGACATTTTCGGCGCGCCGCTCGCCATCGAAGGCATGCTGGCCTTCTTCATGGAAGCCACGTTCGTGGCCGTGATGTTCTTCGGATGGAACAAGGTGAGCCCGCGCTTTCACCTCGCCTCCACTTGGCTCACGGGCATCGGCGCCACGCTGTCGGCCTGGTGGATACTCGTGGCCAACGCCTGGATGCAGCATCCCGTGGGCATGGAGTTCAACCCCGACACGGTGCGTCACGAAATGGTCGATTTCTGGGCCGTGGCCTTCTCGCCCGTGGCCGTCAACAAATTCTTCCATACCGTGCTTTCGGGCTGGGTGCTCGGTGCCGTCTTCACGGTGGGCGTCAGCTGCTGGTTCCTGCTCAAGAAGCGCAACCGCGAGTTTGCGTTGGCAAGCATCAAGATAGGCGCGGGCTTCGGACTCGCGGCTTCGTTGCTCATCGCATGGACGGGCGACGGATCGGCCTATCACGTGGCACAGACTCAGCCCATGAAGCTCGCCGCCCTCGAAGGACTCTACGAAGGAGGCGAACGGCAGGGACTGGTGGCCTTCGGAGTGCTCAACCCGGAGAAGAAAACCTACGACGACGGCGTGGAACCCTTCCTCTTCCGTGTGGAGATTCCCGGCCTGCTCTCGCTGCTGGCCGAACGCGACGCCAATGCCTTCGTGCCCGGCATACGACAGCTCATGGAGGGCGGATACAAGCGGAAGGACGGAACCGTAGAACCGTCGGCCGAAGACAAGATGGCCTTCGGAAGATCTGCCGTGGGCGCGCTGGAGGGTTATCGCCACTTCAAAAACACCACCGACACTGCGGAGATGGAGGGAGCCTTGACCCTGCTCAAGGAAAACATGCCCTACTTCGGATACGGCTACATCAGCGACAAGCACGAACTCGTGCCCAACGTTCCGCTCAATTTCTATGCCTTCCGCGTCATGGTGATGCTCGGCGGATACTTCATCCTCTTTTTTGCCGCCATGCTCTTCCTCGTCTGGCGTCGCGACCTGGCCCGCATGCGGTGGATGCATTGGCTGGGGCTGTGCACCATTCCGCTGGGCTACATCGCCACGCAGGCCGGTTGGGTGGTGGCCGAATGCGGAAGGCAGCCGTGGGTCATCCGCGACCTGCTTCCCACGACGGCCGCCATATCGAAGCTCGATGCCTCGTCCGTGAAGCTCACGTTCTTCATCTTCCTCGGACTCTTCACCGTCATGTTCATTGCCGGACTGCGCATCATGCTCGGTGCCATCCGTCGCGGACCCGAAGACGCGGAAGAACCTTCTCAACCCACAGTTAATCACTAATTGCGCACACCATGTATATCTTTCTACAACACTATTGGTGGTTCCTCGTCTCCTTGCTGGGGGCCATCC
>JBHAEN010000025.1:0-3774 GCA_041855645.1 Bacteroides sp.
CCGCCGAAGAGCAACAACACCACGGGCTTTCCCGTGCGGAGAAGATCCTCGACGAAACGCTCCTGATCGCCGGGCAGGCGAATGCCTTTACGCTCGCGGCTCTCGCCGCAAAGCGTGGGATTCTCGCCCATGGCGGCAATGATGACGTCGCTTCCGGCCGCCACACGCACGGCCGCTTCCCAATCGGTGGGATCGGCCGTCTGCATCAACATCATTTTGAGCTGTTTGGCACGCGGGTCGCTGTCGCCGCTGCGGATAATGGAGGCTTCGTCGGGTGCGCTCCAGTCGCAACCGCGCTCGTACGTCAGCCGGCAGCCCGGGAGTGTGCGCTCCAGGGCTTCTTTCAGCGGGACGATACGGGGTTTGTCGGGGTCGATGCACCCTCCCCACCAGAAAGCGTACATCGACTGGTAAGTGTAATCGCCCAACATGCACCAGAACGTGTTCGCATTCGGCCCCACGAGAGCGATGTCGCACCCCGCGGCGGGCAAAGGAAGTATGCCCTCGTTTTTCAACAGAACGATGCTGCGGGCGGCAAGCTCGTATGCCGTCTGCCTCCATTCCGGCTTATCGGTTTCGGGAGAAGGGTTAGGGTCGAAGATCGCGGCGTTTTCATCCAGCAGCCCCAAGCGTGCTTTCATCATCAAGGCGCGCTTGACGGCGATTTCAAAATCGGCTTCCCTCACCGCACCGTCGCCGATGGCTTCGGGCAGGTAGGGATAGCTCACTCCGTTGCTGAACTCCATGTCGTTTCCGGCATTGAGCGCGGCCACGGCGCGGGCTTTCAGGACATCGGGCGTATTGCCGTCCCAATGCCGGCTCACGGAAGCGTAATCGCTCACCACGATGCCGTCGAACGAAAGGTAATCGCGCAGAATGTCCTGAATCAGACAGGGGCTCGACACGGCATAGTCTTCTCCGAACCGATGATAACCTGTCATCACCGCGCGGCTTCCCGCACAGCGGACAATGGCTTCGTGAGGCAGCAGGATTTCTTCCATCAACTCCTTTTCGTCGGATTCCGATCCGCCGCCGTATCCCAGAAAATGTTTGCTGCATGCCGCCACTCCGCGGGTGAGGTCGTCGCCCTGCAATCCTTTCACGAAGGCCACGCCCATACGCGCGCTGAGGCAGGCGTCTTCGCCATAGCTTTCTTCGATGCGCGGGAAATGGGCGGTGCGAATAACGTCGACCATGGGCGATAAGGCCATGACGGATCCGAGACTGCGCATACACTCGGCCGTTTCGCGGGTTTTCCGTTCGGCCAGTTCGGGGTCCCACGTACAAGCGACACCCCATTGCTGCGGATACACGGTGGCTCCTTTGGCTGCAATGCCCGTAATGGCTTCTTCATGAAAAATGGCCGGAAGACGAGCCGACGACTCGTACCGGAGATAGTGTTGCAATTCGTCTACGAAGCGACGTAACGCATCGGGATCCAGATCCAGCCCGCAGGCAAACTGACAGACGTGTCCGATGCCGTGCGGAATGAGCTCGCGACATTTCTCGATCGAAAGACGCTTTCCGCTTTCATCCGTCAGTTCATTGGAACGAATGCCGTAGAGTTGGGCTACGCGTTCTTCCATCGTCAGTCGCTCGTAAATCGAATCGACTTTTTCGTTATCCTTATTTTTACCTGTCATACTTTCGTGGCATATTTGCGGGTCGTTTTTATGAATCGATGGTGAAAAAGAAGATTCCGGTTGCCGCTTTCTTCGGCAATCCGATTCCGAAACCTCCCGTTTACATCCGTATCACCGCCTTTACGACGTTTGCCTTATCTTCTATGCATTGATCCAAGGCTTCGGGAAGTCGGTCGAAATCATAGACATGGGTCACGATGCCTTTCAGATTGATGCGCCCGGCCGCCACGGCCTCTATGGCCATCGGATAAATATGGCGATAGCGGAAAATGGTTTTAAAGGTAAGTTCCTTATCGAGGGCCATATTCATGGGCAAATGGAGCATGCCGTCTTTCGAATATCCCACGAATACGATCGTTGCCCCCTTTCGGGCGATGTGAATGGCTTGTTGCGCGGCTTTTTCCGCGCCCGATGTTTCGATGACGAGGTCGACTCCTCTCCCGTTTGTCAGTCGGTCGATTTCTTCTTCAAGATTCACTTCCATCGGATTGATGCAAGCGGTCGCGCCCAATTCGCGGGCTTTGTCCAGACGTTTGGCCATGATGTCCACAACGTAGATCGTGGAGACTCCTTCGGCCTGCATGGCGAGCAGCGACGTAAGCCCGATGCATCCCGTCCCGAATACGACGGCTGTCTGCCCGGCATGGGCACCGCCTTGATTGGCGGCATGGAATCCCACGGCCAGCGGTTCGATGAGCGCGCCCTCCATGGTGTCGACGTTATCGGGAAGTTTGAAGCACAAATCGGCCTGATGCGCCACATATTCCTGAAACACACCGCCCACGGGAGGCGTAGCGAAAAAAATCACGTCTTCGCACAGGTTATAGTTTCCTTCCTTGCAGTGCGAACAACGCCCGCAGGTCTTTCCCGGCTCCAATGCCACCCTGTCGCCCACCTTGAGATGAGAAACGTTCTTTCCCGTTTCGACAACGACGCCGCCCGATTCATGTCCCAATACGAAAGGAGGCTCGACGATGAAATTGCCTATTCTACCCGTTTCATAATAATGCAAGTCCGATCCGCATACGCCGACATGCTCCACCTTCACCAGCACTTCATCGTCCGAAGGCCGGGGAATGGGGCGTTCTATGAAAGCCGTCGTGCGGAGGTCCGTCATTACGGCTACTTTCATCTTCTTTTCCATGATTTTTCTGTTGTTTTGAGAGGATAAAAAGCGTGTCGAAGGAAATACGGTCGTATCTCTCTGCTCTCCGACACGCTGATGTTTACACGTTTTCCGGAAGCTTCGGGTTAATTATATCCCGTATTCTGGTACGCGGCTTTCTGTGCGGGATCGGACAACAAGTCGATCTGATCCTGCGGAATGGGGCGCAACACGTGATGGCTCTGTATGTTGGAAGCTCCGTTGGGATTATAGGCCTTCACCCGCTCCAGCAGTTTACCGGTACGCACCAAATCGATCCAGCGCCAGCTTTCTCCGCACATCTCGCGTGCTCTTTCGTCGAGGATGAAGTCGAGTGTCACGTCGCTTGCCGAAATGCTCATGGCCGTCTGGCGCGCGGCCAGTTCTGTGTTGCTGAGTCCCGAACGGTAAGCCGCGCGTTGACGCACGACGTTGATGAGCGTCGCGGCTCCCGAGGTGTTGCCCAGATTCATGGCAGCCTCGGCGGCAATGAGATAAGTCTCTGCCAAGCGGGCCAGAATGTAAGGACGATTAGAGTCGTAGTTGATGGCGGCACGCTTGGTGTCGTCGTATTTCTTCAGCGTGGGATATATGTAATTGACCGTAGAGTTGCGATACGTTCCGTCGGCATTATACAGATTGCTTAACGCATAGGTCGCATAAGGCTTGTAGATGACTCCGTTGCCCGAAGTCGAAACGGAGTCGGCGGCTTCGGCCGTTACGTCGGTCAGCGAAATCTTGATGCCCAGTTCGCCGGCGGTAATGGTGCGTCCCTTCACGGTCAGCGTATTTCCCGCTTTCCACTCGAGACGGAAGCTGTCGTCGAAACGGGCATCGTTATCCTTATCGGAAAAGGCCGTATTCAGCAGCCACGTGGTGGGAACCAGCATGCGCCACGGACGTTGGTATTCCAGACAGCGCGGCGTGATCTGAACCGTTCCCGCGCCGACCGTTACGCGAAGGTTTTCGTAACCCGCCGTGAAAAAG
>JBHAEN010000026.1:0-2767 GCA_041855645.1 Bacteroides sp.
AAATGCGTGCACTTGACGTCTGAAATGCACGTGTTTCAGACGTCAAGTGCACGTGTTTGACGCGTGAATTGCGCGCATTCCGGAAACCGGGGAAAAACGTGTAAAAAAAGAGAGCGTCGGGGCGCGGGATGGAACAAGTGGAAAATCGCTCAAACAAGGGCTTGCTTTCCCAATGAATTTGGATTTGCTCATTGCCGGTGGCACGGTGAATGGGGAGAACTGAAAGCTTCACGCTTTTAGCGGACATCAACAAAAGATATTACAAAAATCAACAGTCCGAAACAAATAAAGCCGCATCGTACGGAAACGTGATGCGGCTTTATTCGTGCTAAAGAGAAATTAAATCCTTCGAACCGGTCAGAAGCTGAACTTACAGCCGACGTACATCGAACGCGGTTGCGTGGGACCGTAGATGTAACCGCTGTCGCGACCGGCATACTTATCGTAATCCTTTTGGAAGGAGTTGAGAAGATTGTTCAGGCCGGCATACAGTTGCAAACGAGTGGCCGTTGTCAGACGGAAATCGTAAGCCACTTTCGCGCCAAGGTCGAAGAACGAGGGAGTGGTTTCGAGCATGTCCCAATGCGGGGCATTTCCCTCTCCGTCCATCACGCCTGCCTTACGCGTGCCTTTGGCAATGCCTTCGATGTCGGCCAAAGCCGAGCCTGCCCCCCACTCGATGGCGTGAGGCACTTTCATCTTGCCCGTGAAAGTCCCCGTGAGCGATACGGTCAGCGGATTGAAGGGATTCCAGCCGAAAGTGAAATAACCGTAAGCGTTGGGGGTGCGCGTCATGGCACGGTCGGATTGACCTTCGTTGACGTACTCCTGATTGCCGTTATCGTTCAGTTCTTGCTTGAAATTCGCCCCATCGGCCGCGGGAACGTCGCCCGAGGTCAGGACGGTACGTTCGCCCCACTCCTCGGCTTCGTCGAATTGGCTTGAGGTCAGCGTCAGTCCCGCTTGCAGCTGGATGCGACGATAGGCGAGTTTCGCTTCGATGTTGGCTCCCACGATTTTGGCTCCGTTGCTGTTGACGCGTGTCTTGTGCAAGATGCCGTCGTTGGGTTGAGGCTGGTCTATTTCGGTGTTGAAAGCGTCTTTCAGCCGGTTGTAGAATCCTTCGACCAAAAAGTTCGTCTGCACTTCGCCGAAACGGTGATACACGTCCGCGCTCAGGCTGAACGCATGGCTGATTTCGGGCTTCAGATTGGCTGCGTTCTTGATTTTTTGCGATTCGCCGCCCACCACCGCCACGTGGAGGTCTTCATCGAACACCTGCGGAGCACGGAATCCTTTGGCATAGGTGGCACGCAGATTGATGTCTTCAATGGGGTTGAAGCGCACCGTGGCCCGAGGACTCACGATGATGTCGTCCACCTCGGAATGTTCGTCGACACGCACACCGGCCAGAATGCTCCATTGCTTGTTCTTCCATTCCACCTGAGCGAACTGGCTCCAGTTATTGATGCGTTGGTCGAGTTCGGGGTAGAGCGATGACTTGCCCGTGTTGTCCGCCGTCCAGCTGCGGATGGGCATGATGTCGTTCAGCATGTCGCGCGTGTATTCCGCACCCACAAGAACCTGGGCCGGCATGAACAGGAATTTGTCGAAGTTGTAAGAGTATTGCGCTCCGCCCATGTACGTTTTTCCTTTGGTCACGCCATAGTTTTCGCCATAGCTTTCTTTCGGCACGGGATTACCCAGCGTACCCCAGTTGCCAAGGTCGCCGATTCCGCCGTAATAGCTCTTGCGGCCGACCAACTGCGCCGAAGCATAGGCCTGAAAATGGTGTTTGCTGTCGGCCGAACGGAGATCGTATTTCAGATTTCCGCTATATACCGAATGGCGGGTGGCTTCGGCCACGCCCACCACGTGTTCGGGCCAGGCATCGTCCACATGATCGCCTCCGCGACGGTCTTCCTGAAGTCCGTGCACTTCGGCCGTCAGGCGGCTGTAATCCGACGTACGCAAGAAGAGATGCGTACCGAGCGAACGGGCGTCGATTTCACCCAGCTCGGAGAATCCGTCGCCGTCCTTGTCCCACGCGTTGCGCTTGCGCATCTGCCCGAAGAACATGGCGCCCGCACGCTGATCATCGCTTACGATGGAGCCGTTGAACGACAGGTTGTTGTCTAATTTCTTCATGCCGGTAAATCCGAGCGACTCGTTCACCATGAACGAATTTTGCATCGGCTCTTTCGTGATGATGTTGAGCACTCCCGCAATGGCCGACGAACCGTAGAGCGCCGAACCGCCTCCGCGTACGACTTCCACGCGTTCGATCATGTTTGTGGGAATCTGTTCCAGTCCGTACACGCCGGCCAGGGCACTCATGATGGGACGCGAGTCGATGAGAATTTGCGTGTATCGTCCTTCCATGCCGTTGATGCGCACTTGGTTGAAACCGCAATTCTGGCAGTTGTTTTCCACACGCACACCGGGCTGGAAAATGATGCCCTGCGCCAGATTGTTCGAGTTAGAAGCCGAAAACACCTTCGCATCGATGACGTTCACCAGAGTGGGAGCAAGACGTCGGGTGGTTTCGGTGCGATTGGCCGATACAACCACGGCATCGAGTGCGGCGATGTCTTCTTCAAGGAAGAAATTCACCTCCTGCGTAGTGCCTTTTTTCAGGGTGATTTCCTTTTCTTGCGTTTTATAGCCGACGGCTTTCATCACCAGTGTTTTGGTTCCGAGCGGCATGTCCATAAGGCGGTAGTGCCCCGTCTGGTCGGTCACCGTACCGATGGTTGTTCCCTTGATG
>JBHAEN010000027.1:0-19508 GCA_041855645.1 Bacteroides sp.
AAATAGGTGGCGGAAAGCCTTTTCTTACTCAAGCCTTTGAGATTTTCTATTGAATAGTCCATCTTTGCAAATGGTAACCATAATAGCTACTATTAAAATGCTAGAAAAAGTTACAGCAGTTTTATCAGACTAATGAAAGAGATAGAATTGTAAAAATCTCCACCATGATATGAGGTGGACGGATGAATTTCCGAAAGCAAAGATACGAAAAACTTTCATGAATGTGCAACGGAAAAGCAAACAATCCGTCCCATTCTGCTGCAAGGGGAAAGGCTCCGTCGAGGATCGGCAGCGGCCGGTTCAGGCACCGAAATCGCCCCGCAAAATGCGCCGCAGGCGACGGATTGCTTTTGCCCGGAAACCGTTTGTCCGACGATAGTAGCGGGCGTAGGCTTGGCGTGCCTCTTCGTTTTCGACGAGCGGAGTAATCTTTTCCACCGGAAGCGGATCGAGCCAAAGCGTTGAGTCGTAGAGTCCGTCGTTGCCGCAGTGCGTACCGCTGCCGTCGAAACCGGTGTTCCGCACGAGCGAACGCCCGACGTTGAGCGAAAGCACGTCGGCCAGAAACAACGAGGCGTTCCAGCGGATGGCCCACGAATTGTTTTTCCCTTCGATTTGCCGCCGCAACATGCGCGTGAATCCGTATGCGCCACCGAAGTCGAAGCGGCGGGTCAGCCGGCGGTCTTGCAGTTCGCCGAGCAGTTGGCGTCCGTCGGGGTTGAAGAGTCGCCATGCGCGTTCCCACGTGCCCCATCCCCAACTGCCGGTCCATCGGATGAGGAACGTGTCGGGCAGACTCGGGTCGTGCGTGAAGTCGCACGCCTGAATGTGTCCTACGCGCGGCTCGTCCCGATACGTCTCGAGCGCATCGTTCATGAACGATAGGAAATGAGGAGCCACGATTAAATCGTCTTCCAGCACGATGACCCTTCCGAAATGAGTCACTTGCGTGCTCACCCCGTCGATAATGCTCCGTGCCAGTCCCATGTTTTCCTCGCGTTCGATAATCTGTACCGAAGCGAATCCGCTCACCGTGCGTATGTAGCGACGTGTTTCCTCGACCGCCTCAAGGCTATCGGCGTCGCGTGCGGCGTCGGAGTAAATGAATAGCGGACTTTCGCAAGCGCAGGCGTTGAGCAGGAGCGACTCTATGCAGCGGCGGGTGTGTCCGGGGCGATTGTAAACGAAGAGGAGGATGGGAGCAAGTGGACTCATGAGGTTCGCTTTTGAAGGAGTTTTTTGATTCGTTTCTTGATCGTTGCCGGAATCAGTTTCCCTATTTTCTGTTTGGCCGACAGGGTGAACAGCGACTCTGTCGTCTTGGCGCAAAGCAGGAAACAGCGTCGCAACCGATTCGTCGGCGTGTCGTCCTTCGGCCGGAAATCGGCGAAGGGAGTTCGCCGCAGATAGTGCCACCACAGCTGTCGGCGAGGGTGCACGCATACCGCCGACCACGGTTTCACCGGCCCGATGTAATGAACAATCGCCGGATGATTGCGCGCCTCTTCAATCTCTTCCCGGCTCCAGATGCGCGCCAGTACGTCTCTTTCCACGGCATAGTTCATGTTGTAGCGCGGCGGAATGTAGAGGGTCTTTCCCTGGCAGATGTAGTTGAGGAAATCCTGATCGGGCGAACTGATCCGGTCGTAGTACGTTCGGGTGAAATCGGTCATCAGCTTCATCAAATCCAGGGAACGCAACTCGTCGAGGTTCAGCAACACCACGCCGGTGTTGAAATAGAAGTGATCCGCGCCGATTCCCAGTCGTGCGGGGTAGGAACTGTCGTACACTCCCGCCGAGTCTTTTCCCGCGGCGATGCGGTGTGCGGAGATGTCCGTCGTGTACAGTGCCGACAGGTTGTCGTTCACTGCGATGTCGCCATCCAGATAGAGGATTTTGTGAAGCGAGGGCAACCGTCCGGGCAGACAAAGACGAAGCAGGGCAGACTTTCCGTGCCGGGTCTCCGGAAATCCCTCTACCTGTTCGGGCGTAATCTCCAGCCCTTCGAACGAGGCTCCGTGCCGCTCCGTGAAGGTCCGGAAGAAACGAAGGTCTTCTTCCTTCAGTGTGCCTTGCAGGTGGAGCAGGTAGATGCAGATGCGCTCCCTTTGATGATTGTCGAAGATGGATTGCAGCACAACCGTTATCGGGATGACATAATTCGAATCGGCTGCCAGAGCGATGTGTAGGCTTTCTCCTTTCATAAACGGTTCGATTTTATAAAGACGGTGTCGTATCGTGCGTGGCGATGAGTAGCGGTATTCCTCCCAGCTCGGCGGCGTATCGGGAGTAGCTGCTGTGGAAAGAACCATATATCTTGCGCGTGGCGGCGAGGGCGTAAAGTTCCGTCAGCCCCTCGGCTATGCCCTCGAAGTTCGAACGATCGGCCTGAAAGGGTGAGGCTTGCAGGCGGCTGCCGAAACGAGCCATGAGTTCGGACTTGTCTTTTTCCGAATCGGTGGCCACGTAGAAAACGACATCGGGGTGAAGACGAATCTCCTCTTCCATCCGTTCGATGAATGCCGTGAGCGGGCTGTGGCGAATGGAGTTGACGTTGTCCGTTCGCCGAATGTGAATGCCCACCGTATAAGGGGCGAACGTTTTTATCCGTTCGCGTATGCGCTTTTGCATGGCCGCATTCGGTTGTAGCAGATGCAGCATGCCGGGTTCTTCGTAGAATTTGGTGAAGTGCACCAGATAGGTCTTTGCGCCGGCTTGCGCAAAAGCGTCGGGAAGAGCGTCGGGATTGCCGGCGTAAAGATCTTTTTCGTAGATTCTCGTGTTGAAAACCCCTCGTTGCCACAAGGCGGGAAGAAAGAAGTTTTTACGGCGCGGCTTGTCCAGTGTATAGTATTCGTGCCGCTTTCCGTCGCGTATGTCCACCGCTCCCGCTTCCGGGCTGAGGATGAACAAACGGTGGAAATCGGCTCCCATGCCCCAGTCCTTGAACCAATATATGCGCAGCGATATGCCGTTTGTGCGGCAATAGGCCATGGCCGATGTCATCGCAAAGAGCCGATTGGCGAGGCCGCCTACGGGAATCAGGGTGAGTTGCTTCATGAGCTTCGGTCAGGGTTTGTTCTTTTTCGTGAAGTAATTCAGGCATTCGCGCAGGATGGCGGCGTCGGCCCATCGCATGATGCCCGTGTAGAATGCGGCCGCTGCGACGACTTTCGTTCCCATTTTCAGATAGAGGTTGTCGATGCCGTCCGTCAGGAAATAGGCTGCGGCCATGGCGGCCGCGGCAGTCAGGGCGAACGGCGCAATGTCTTTAAAAGCGGCCCACGGTGTCAGCCGCACTTCACGCCATACGAAGTATTGCCACACGGCGAGCCACGCCACATTGATGCTCACGAAAACGGCGACCATGGCCCGAATGCCGTAAGGATACATGACCAGCATGACCAGCAGTTGCAATAAGCTCAGTGCGATGGTGTTCCACATATAGACGTCGGATTTTCCTTTGCTGATGAGTAAGCGGGTGTAGAGCGTAATGACGGGAATGAAAGCTCCCCAGATGCACAGCATTTGCAGGATGGGCACACAGGCGAGCCATTTGGCGGTGATGCTGATCAGAATAAATTCTTCGGCAATCAACGCCAGGCCCAACATGGCGGGAAAAGACAGAAAAGCTGCGAAACGAAGCATTTTGCGCAGCACATTCAGTTGGCGGGAAGCGTCGTCGTTCACCGTGGAAAGCACCGGCTGAGCCACGCCGTTTATCATTCCTTCGATGAGTGAAGAGCCCATCGAATTCCATTTGGCAGACTGTGTGTACACACCCACGTCGGCCTTGCTGTAAAAGTAGCCGAGCACGGTGGACAGCAGATTGTTGTTGGCTTGCAGAAAGAGATTGGTGACGAGTACTTTACTGCTGAATCCAAACATCTCGCGAAGCGGACGGAAGTCGATGCGTAACGTGGGCCGCCACGGTGAAAAGTACCAATAGCAGGCATTGACCACACCGATGTAGACCAGATTCTGCGTGGCGATTCCCCAGTAAGACATGCCGTTGCAGGCCATCGTCACGCCCACGATGCCCGACAGCAACAATGCCGGCACTTGCGAGAAAGCCCGTTGTTTCGACATCAGATTGCGGAATAAGTAAGCGCTATGTGCCGTCGTGGCTCCGGACATCACAAAGCCCAGAAACAAAAAACGGGACAGGGGGATGAGTTCGTCCGAACCGAAGAAACGGGCAATGAGCGGAGCGGAAAAGAAAAGCAGGACATAAATGCCGAGACCGGTCAGCAGACTGAACCAAAATACGGCATTGTAATCTTTGTGCGACACATCGCGCTTGTTGGCCAATGCCATGATGAAGCCGCTCTCCTGAAGCGTATTGGCCACGGCACTGAAAATGCCCAGCACGCCGATCATACCGTAATCGGTATCGTCGAGCAGGCGCGCAAGGGCAATTCCGAAGGCAAGTCCCAGTAATTGACGCATGCCGTTGCTGAGGCCTTCCCAGAAAAGCCCCTTTGCCGTGCGTTGTTTCAGCGACTGGTCTGCCATTTTTCCGTATATGCTGTGTGGGGCGAGACGTTTTTTATTTCACCTCGCTTCCCGGCTTCACTGTGCGTTGCGGCATGATGACGGAAAGCGAACCGTCGTGGTTTTCCGCACTGAGAATCATGCCTTCGCTTAAAATGCCTTTCAGCTTGCGGGGAGCAAGGTTGGCAATGAAGCATACCTGCTTCCCGGTGAGCTCTTCGGGCGTATAATGTTGGGCGATGCCCGAAACGATGGTTCGTGTGCCCAGTCCGTCGTCTATTTTGAATTGCAGCAGTTTGTCGGCTTTGGGCACTTTCAGACATTCGAGTACGGTTCCCACGCGGATGTCGAGCTTCAGGAAATCGTCGAATTCCACGTTGGCGCGTATGGGGTTGGCTTTGTGATTCTGCTCTTCGTTGGCTTTCTTCGTATCGAGCAGTTTCTGTACCTGAGCTTCGATGGTGCTGTCTTCGATTTTTTCAAACAGCAGTTCCGGTTCTCCCAACCGATGTCCGGCGGGCAAAAGGTCGTTTTGTCCGAGTTGCGACCAGTCGAAGTCACGCATATTCAACATGCGGCGCAGGCGTGCGGAGCTGAACGGGAGGAACGGTTCGAAAGCGATGGC
This sequence comes from Bacteroides sp., assembly GCA_041855645.1. Taxonomy (GTDB): domain Bacteria; phylum Bacteroidota; class Bacteroidia; order Bacteroidales; family Bacteroidaceae; genus Bacteroides. Next base: position 5,120 of record JBHAEN010000027.1, read on the forward strand.
CAGATTGGCCGTAAGCTGAAGAGCGATGTACAGAATGGTTTGTACGCGTTCCATGTCTGTTTTCGCCAACTTCCAGGGTTCGGTGTCGGCAAGGTACTTATTGCCTATGCGTGCCAGATTCATGGCTTCTTTCTGAGCGTCGCGGAACTTGAAAGCGTCGAGCAATTTCTCCACTTCGGCCTTCACGTCGGCAAATTCGCGCAATGTTTCGCGGTCGTGGTCGGTCAGTTCGGCGGGAGTGGGCACGCATCCGTCGAAGTATTTTTGCGTCAGCACGAGGGCGCGGTTCACGAAATTGCCGTATACGGCCACCAGTTCGTTGTTGTTGCGTGCCTGAAAATCGCGCCATGTGAAGTCATTGTCTTTGGTTTCCGGAGCATTGGCCGTAAGCACATAGCGCAACACGTCTTGCTTGCCGGGAAACTCTTCAAGGTATTCGTGCAGCCAAACGGCCCAGTTGCGCGAGGTGGAAATCTTGTCGCCTTCGAGGTTCAAGAATTCGTTGCTCGGCACGTTGTCGGGGAGGATGTAGCTGCCTTCGGCCTTCAGCATGGCGGGAAATACGATGCAATGGAACACGATGTTGTCCTTGCCGATGAAGTGAACGAGGCGTGTGTCGGGATCTTTCCACCACGTCTCCCACGTATCGGGAAGCAGTTCTTTGGTGTTCGAGATGTAACCGATGGGCGCATCGAACCATACGTAGAGCACCTTTCCTTCGGCTCCTTCCACGGGAACGGGGATGCCCCAGTCCAAATCGCGGCTTACGGCACGGGGTTGCAATCCCATGTCGAGCCAGCTTTTGCATTGTCCGTAGACCGTGGGACGCCATTCTTTATGCTCTTCCAGTATCCATTTGCGAAGCCACGTTTCGTGCTTGTCGAGCGGCAAGTACCAATGTTTCGTTTCTTTCATCACGGGCTTGCTTCCGCTGATGGTGCTCTTGGGGTTGATCAGGTCGGTGGGCGAAAGCGAGGTTCCGCACTTTTCGCACTGGTCGCCATAGGCTCCTTCATTGTGGCAATGCGGGCATTCGCCGACGATATAGCGGTCGGCCAGAAACTGCCGGGCTTCTTCGTCGTAATATTGTTCGGTGGTTTTCTCCACAAATTCGCCTTTGTCGTAAAGTTTGCGGAAGAAATCCGAGGCCAGGCGGTGATGTGTGGGCGAAGACGTGCGGCTGTACACGTCGAACGAGATGCCGAAATCGGCGAAAGAACGCTTGATGAGCGTGTGGTAGCGGTCGACCACGTCTTGCGGCGTGATGCCTTCTTTCTTGGCGCGGATGGTGATGGGAACGCCGTGCTCATCGGATCCGCCGATGAAAAGTACGTCTTCTTTCTTCAGACGCAGGTAGCGTACGTAGATGTCGGCGGGGACATAGACGCCCGCCAAGTGGCCTATATGAACGGGACCGTTGGCGTAAGGCAATGCCGATGTCACGGTGGTTCTCTTGAACTTCTTTTCCATTTTGTAGATTCTTAATGCTTTTTCGTGGGGACAAAGATACCGAAAAAGATGGTTTGGGCGGAAGATTCGTCGGGTGTTTTTGGCGCGTGCCCGATGAAAGTGCCCCCGCTTCGTCTTACCCGAAGAAGAGATAACTGAACAGGATGGCGGCGATGATGCCGGCCAAGTCGGCCAGCAGACCGCATCCCACGGCGTTGCGTGTGCGGGTAATGCCCACGCTGCCGAAGTAGACGGCCAGAATATAGAACGTCGTGTCCGAAGCTCCGCGCACCACGCAGGCCGTCCGTCCCACGAACGAGTCGGCGCCGGATTGTGCCATCGTGTCGATCATCAGCCCGTTGGCGCCGCTTCCGCTGAGCGATTTCATCAACGCCGTGGGCAAGGCACCCACAAAAGCGGTGTCGAATCCCAGCGCGCCGACCACGAATTCGATGCCGCCCACCAGATAATCCATCGCGCCCGATGCGCGAAACACGGCGATGCCCACGAGAAAGGCCACCAGATAGGGAATGATGCGCACGGCCGTCGTAAAACCTTCCTTTGCCCCCTCGACAAAGGCGTCGTAGACATTGATGCGCCGCCGTACGCCGGAGAGGATGAAGAGCAGCAGGATGGAGAAGAGCAAGATGTTGGCCGTCAGTGTGGAATACGTCCCCATCAGCTCGCGCGGGATGTGCAGGAACAGCGTAATCAGTCCGGCAAAGAACAGGCTGACGCCGCCCAGCAGGAGGAGTATCGGCTTGTTGATCAGGTTGATGCGCTGCGTTATGCTGACGACAAGCACGCCGACCCATGTGGAGATGAACGTGCTGAGCAGAATGGGGATGAACACGTCCGTGGCTTGTGCCGCGCCGGCTTCCGCACGATAGGCCATAATGCTGATGGGAATCAGAATCAAGCCCGAAGTGTTGATGACGAGAAACATGATCATGGGGTTCGACGCCGTATCCTTCTGCGGATTCAGTTCTTGCAGTTCTTTCATGGCTTTCAGTCCCATCGGTGTGGCGGCATTGTCGAGTCCCAGCATATTGGCCGACATGTTCATGAAGATGGATCCCAGCGCGGGATGCCCTTTCGGAATGTCGGGAAAGAGCCGGCAGAGCACCGGACTCAGGAATCGTGCCAGCGCACCGATCAGGCCGCTTTGCTCGCCAATTTTGAGCACACCCAGCCAAAGGGCCAGCATGCCCGTCAGGCCCAACGCGATTTCAAACGCGTTTTTCGAGGCATCGAACGCCGAGGTCATGACGGACGTGAAGATTTCGGCATCGCCTCCGACCAGCAGGCGGAAGGAGGCCACGACAAAAGCGATGACGAAAAAAGCGACCCAGATGTAGTTCAAAACCATGGTAGTGTGTCTGTATAGAAAGTGAGCGTCTCGGCGGATAAGCATTCGTGCAGAGCTTTCCGACGGCAAAAATAGGGATAAGTTTTGGGTTGGCCTTTCTATTTTCGGGAAATATACGTCGGGTGCGGCTTGCATCGTCGCTCATCCCGCGGTGTATGTATGGTTTGATGTTTTTGGATGTCCGATTGTTTTATCGTTTTCTGTTCGTCGACCTCCGTTGGTTGCGATTTTGTTTTACATCTTGTTTCGTTCTCCGGAATCTCGTTTTTAACTAAAAAAGGCGTCGTTTTTGCAAAAACGTCCCCCTCGTTTTTGCTAAAACGAAAATGGCGGAATAGAATCGAAAATCTTCCGTTTTTTCAACAAAAAAGGCTGCAAAATCCCGCAGGATTCGCAGCCTTTCACTGTATGTGGAGGTCTTTCACGCAGGTTTTCGGCCTGTGAAAATGTCTGTTTTGTCCGAATTGATTACTGTTTTCTTCTTCATGATGCGATGCCGGTGAATGGTTTTCTTCCGACAAATATACGAAAAGGAAAAGACTTCCTCGGCCTGCGTCGGATTTTTTTCTCTTCATTCCTCTCTTCCTCCTCCGAACCGGCCGGCGACGCCCGCCGCAAGCACACAGAGGGGTGCGGGCGGGTGCTTTAAGCGGAGCGGGTGTGTTTAAGCCGCGGGAGAAACTGCATTGTGAAGAAAAAAACACTACCTTTGCTCTCTGTACACACTTACCGAGTATGGAACAAGAAGATTTCGACATACGCAACCAACAACTGTCTTCCAAGGAACGTGATTTCGAGAACGCGCTGAGGCCGTTGAGCTTCGACGATTTCAGCGGGCAGGAGAAGGTGGTGGAGAATCTGGGCATCTTCGTGAAAGCCGCCCGACTGCGCGGAGAGGCGCTCGACCATGTGCTTCTGCACGGCCCTCCGGGACTGGGGAAGACCACGCTCTCGAACATTATTGCCAACGAACTCGGTGTGGGATTCAAACTGACTTCGGGTCCCGTGCTCGACAAGCCGGGCGATTTGGCCGGCATACTCACCGGGCTTGAGCCGAACGATGTGCTGTTCATCGACGAGATTCATCGTCTTTCGCCCGTTGTGGAAGAGTATCTCTACTCGGCCATGGAAGATTATCGCATCGACATCATGATCGACAAAGGCCCTTCGGCGCGCAGCATACAGATCGACCTGAATCCTTTCACGCTCGTGAGGGCAACCACCCGAAGCGGATTGCTGACGGCTCCGCTCCGTGCGCGTTTCGGCATCAACCTGCATCTGGAGTATTATGACGACGAGGTGCTGAGCGGAATCATCCGTCGGTCGGCCTCCATTCTCGACGTCCCTTGCTCCGTTCCGGCGGCGGGCGAAATCGCTTCGCGCAGTCGGGGCACGCCTCGCATAGCCAACGCGCTGTTGCGCCGTGTGCGCGACTTCGCACAGGTGAAAGGAACGGGAAACATCGACACGGATATTGCCCGGTTTGCCCTCGAAGCACTCAACATCGACCGCTACGGGCTGGACGAGATAGACAATAAAATACTCTGCACCATCATCGACAAGTTCAAAGGAGGCCCCGTGGGATTGACCACGATAGCCACCGCATTGGGCGAAGACGCGGGAACCATCGAAGAGGTGTACGAACCGTTCCTGATCAAGGAAGGATTCCTGAAACGCACGCCGCGCGGCCGTGAAGTGACCGAACTGGCGTATAAACACTTGGGACGAAGCATCTATAACGGACAGAAAACCTTATTTGGTGATTAGAAATCGGCCGGTCGGGCAGAAAACCGCATGCCCGTGCATCGGCCGACCGCCGTCACTCTGACCACTCACCGCTGAATGATATGGGACAACTGAAATCGCTGGCCAAAGACACGGCCATCTATGGGGCCAGCAGCATCATAGGCCGTTTTCTGAACTACCTGCTTGTGCCGGTATATACGATTTCGCTGGCTTCGTCGAGCGGAGGGTACGGCGTCATCACGCACATGTATGCCATCGTGGCACTGCTCTTGGTGGTGCTTACCATGGGGCTTGAAACCACCTTCTTCCGTTTCGCGAACAAGGGCGATGACGACCCGAAGCGGGTGTACTCCGCCGCATTGCAGGTGGTGAGCGGACTGTCGCTCACTTTCTTCACCGTGTGTCTGCTCTTCCTGCAACCCATCGCCACGGCATTCGGCTACGGCGAACACCCGTGGTATCTGGGCATGATGCTTATCGTCGTGGCGATGGATGCCATTCAGGCTATTCCGTTCGCCTATCTGCGCTATCGGAAACGGCCGCTGAAGTTTGCGGCGCTGAAGCTCCTTTTCATTCTGCTCAGCATCGCGCTGAACATTGTCTATTTCGTCTTTCTCGACGGCAAGGATGTGGGCGCCGCGTTTCTCATCAACCTCATTTGCTCGGCCGTGGTGATGCTCGGCCTCATTCCGGAGTTTCGCGACGTTCGTTATACGACCGACCATGCGCTGGTGCGCCGCATGCTCCGCTACGCTTTCCCCATTCTGATACTGGGCATTGCCGGCATACTGAATCAGGTGGCCGATAAGATCATATTTCCTTTCGTCTATCCCGATAAAGCCGACGCCGACGTGCAACTGGGCATCTACGGAGCCACCAGCAAGATTGCCATGATCATGGCCATGTGTACGCAAGCCTTCCGCTTCGCTTACGAACCGTTCGTCTTCGACAAAAGTCGCGACAAAGACAGCAGAGAGATGTATGCGCAGGCCATGAAGTTCTTCATCATCTTCACCCTGCTCGCCTTTCTGTCCGTGATGTTCTATCTCGACATATTGCGCCATCTCATCGGTCGCGACTATTGGGAAGGGTTGCGCGTCATTCCCATTGTCATGGTTGCCGAAATATTCATGGGCGTCTACTTCAATCTCTCGTTTTGGTATAAACTGACGGATGACACGCGCTGGGGCGCGTATTTCTCCCTCATCGCCTGCACGGTGGTCGTCGTGCTGAACGTCTTGCTTATCCCGCGTTACGGATATATGGCTTGCGCATGGGCCGGTTTTGCCGGTTACGGGGTTGCCATGCTGCTGTCTTATTTCATCGGCCGGAAGAAGTACCCCATTCCCTACGATCTTCCCGGCATAGCCCGTTATGTCATTCTTGCGGCTCTGCTTTACGCCTTGTCGGAATGGATAAGCATAGACAACACCGTGCTCAGGCTGGCGTTTCGCACCGTATTGCTGGCTGTTTTTACGGCATACCTCATCAAAACCGACTTGCCGTTGCGCCGGATTCCCTTTGTCAACAGGTTAATCAAAAATAAAGAAACAACATGAAAATCTCGCGTCGACATTTGTCTGCCCTTCGCTCCTTCTTCCGCGAATACTTGGACTTGAAGAAGGACAAAGACAATGAACTGGAAGCCGTAGACTCCATTCGTAAAGGAGTAGAGTTCAAAGGAGCCAATCTGTGGATACTCATCTTGGCAATTTTCATGGCATCTCTGGGTTTGAACGTGAACTCGACTGCCGTTATCATCGGAGCCATGCTCATTTCTCCGTTGATGGGACCCATCATGGGCATAGGCCTTTCGGTGGGGCTGAACGATTTCGAACTGATGAAACGCTCGTTCAAAAGTTTCCTCATAACCACCCTGTTCAGCATAGCCACCGCCACGCTGTTCTTTCTGATCACCCCCATTGCCGAAGCGCAATCGGAATTGCTGGCGCGTACTTCGCCCACGATTTACGACGTTTTCATTGCGCTTTTCGGCGGACTGGCGGGCGTTATCGCCCTTGCAAGCACCGGAAAGGGGAACGTCATTCCCGGCGTGGCCATCGCCACAGCCCTGATGCCGCCGCTTTGCACCGCCGGCTACGGGTTGGCGTCGGGCAGTCTCAGCTTTTTTTTAGGAGCCTTTTACCTGTATTTCATCAATTCCGTATTCATCAGTCTGGCCACGTTCATCGGTGTGCGGGTAATGAATTTCCACCAAAAGGAATTTGTCGACAAGACACGGGGACAAATGGTTCGCCGCTCCATCATATTCGTTGTGCTCGCCACCATGCTCCCGGCCGTCTATCTGACTTACGGCATCATTAAAAACACCTTCTATGAAGTGGCCGCGAATCGCTTCGTAGGGTCGGAACTGAGTTTTGAGAACACGCAGGTGCTCAGCAAGAAGATAGACAGCGAAAAGCGTGAAATCACCGTCGTGCTCATCGGGCAGGAAGTGCCCGAAGCGTCGCTTTCCATCGCCCGCGACCGGCTGGACAGATACAACCTGTCCAACACCACCCTCCACATACGTCAGGGAACGGGCGGCGGTTCTGTGGACGTTTCTTCCATTCGCGCGCTCGTCATGGAAGATTTTTACAAAAACAGCGAAGAACGCATACGCGCGAAACAACAGCAAATAGCCGGTTTGCAAGCCGAACTGAAGCCGTATAAGACATTCGACGAACTGAGCCGCGCCATTGCCCCCGAACTCAAGGTGCTCTATCCTTCGGTGGTTTCACTGTCGATTACGCGCTCCATCGAAACCCGGCTTGATTCGCTTCGCACGGATACGGTGGCCTTGGCCGTGCTGAAATTCGCGCGGATTCCTGCCGAGGGCGAAAGAAAGAAAATCAACGATTGGCTGAAAGCCCGCATCGGAACGAATGAGCTTCGGCTGATCATCGAATAATGTTCCTCTTAACTCCATTTTGGTCATGAAACGACTTCTTTTTCTGCTGCTCATCCTGTGCGGTGCGTGGCAGGCTTCCGCCGATGAAGGCATGTGGCTCATGGGCAACCTCCATCGGAATAAACCCTTGCATCGGCTCATGAAAGATCTTGGCATCCGCATGACGCCCGGACAGTTGTACAATCCCAAGAAACCGGCATTGGCCAATGCCGTGGTGAGTTTCGGCGGATTCTGTTCGGGTGTGGTGGTGTCTGAAGACGGGCTTGTGTTCACGAACCACCATTGCGGATTCGGCAGCATACAGCAGCACTCGTCCGTAACAAACGATTACCTCCGCAACGGATTCGTGGCCCGCACTCGGGAGGAAGAACTGCCCAACCCCGAACTCTATGTCCGCTTCCTTCTCCGTACCGAAGACGTTACCGCTCGCGTGCTGTCTGCGGCGGCCTCGGCACGGAACGAAACGGAACGGCAAACGGCAGTCGACTCCATGATGCACGTCATCGGCGGCGAAGTGTCAAAAAACGACAGTACGCTCATCGGCATCGTCGATGCCTATTATGCCGGCAACGAGTTCTGGCTTTCGGTGTATCGCGACTTCAACGATGTCCGTCTGGTCTATGCCCCGCCGTCATCCGTGGGCAAGTTCGGATGGGATACGGACAACTGGATGTGGCCTCGCCATACGGGCGATTTCAGCGTGTTTCGCATCTACGCCGACCGCCGGAACCGGCCCGCCGATTATTCGCCCGACAACGTCCCCTACCGCCCGCCCTACGTCGCGCCCGTATCTTTGGACGGTTATCGGGAAGGCGATTTCTGCATGACCATCGGATATCCCGGACGGACGGAACGTTACCTTTCCTCGTTCGGCGTGGAGGAAATGATGAACACGTCCAATCAGGCCATGATTGATGTCCGCGGCGTGAAACAGGCCATCTGGAAGCGAGAAATGAATCGCAGGGATGACATCCGCATCAATTACGCGGCGAAATACGACGAAAGTTCGAATTACTGGAAGAACAGCATCGGGACGAATAAAGCCATTCGCCGTCTGAAAGTGCTCGAAAAGAAGCGTTCCGCCGAAGAGGCCTTGCGCGAGTGGATACGTACGCAGCCCGACCGCTCGTCCGAACTCATCCACTTGCTCTCCTCGCTCGAACTGGATTACGGCAACCGCCGCCAAAGCGTACACGCGCTCTCCTACCTCGGCGAAGCTTTTCTCAACGGGCCCGAACTGGTGCAGATTGCGCTCGAATCGCTCAATTTCGATTTCGGCGATGAAGAAAAACTCGTTTCGGCCCGCATAAAGCACTTGCGCGAAAAATACGAGAAAATGGACGCCGACATCGACCGGGAAGTATTCGCCGCCATGATCGACGAGTATCGTCGGCACGTACCTGTCCGCTATCTGCCTGCTTTCTATGCCGAGGTCGACAGCCTCGGAAGCGCGCAGGCTTTTGCCGAAAAGCTCTACGCCAATTCTTTGTTCACGGCCTCCGAAGGAAGAATGCAACGTTTCCTTGCGCAGGACAGCACGGCTCTTTCGGTGGAAGATCCCGCCATAATCGTCGGTCTCGATCTGCTGACGAAGTTCTATGAAGTCTCGCAAGAGATTGCCGAGGCCTCCGCGCGCATCGAGAAGAACGAGCGGTTGTTCAACGACGTGATGCGTAGAATGTATGCCGATCGGAATTTCTACCCCGACGCCAATTCCACCATGCGGCTCAGCATAGGAACGATCGGCGGGTATTCGCCATTCGACGGTGCCGTGTACAACCATTATACCACCGTGGCGGGCATATTGGAAAAGGCGAGGAAGCATCGGGGCGACAAAGATTTCGAACTTCCGGCCGGATTGATGGAGCTTTTTACTTTGAGAGACTATGGCCCTTATGGGAACGATGACGGCGAAATGAACGTCTGCTTCATTTCCAACAACGACATCACGGGAGGCAATTCGGGCAGCGCCATGTTCAATGCCGGCGGCGAGCTTATCGGTCTGGCTTTCGACGGAAACTGGGAGGCGATGAGCAGTGACATCGTTTTCGAGCCGAATCTGCAACGCTGTATCGGTGTCGACATACGTTACATGCTTTTCATCATGGAACGCCATGGCAAGGCGGAGCATTTGATTCGGGAGCTCAACGTTCGCAGATGAGATTCTGCGCGGATAGAGCGCGCCGGCCTGAGTCCGACGACGGCAGCCCGTTTTCATCACGATTCGGACAAGTGGCGGTTTGCGCTTGCGTTTTACCGAAGCGTTTGCTCAATGATCGGCGCGCTTTGCGGACGGTTTTGTAGGTGCATGCCGAGCCTCGAAGGCATCGGGCGGTAAGGAGAGCGATGTGCCGTGCGAAGGCCGCTCTTTAAGGACACTTCCCTTGGATGGTCTGTTCGTTGTCGGAGAAATTCTCGGACACCCTCAGTCTCACATTTTCGTTTTCGAAGCAGAGAGACAAGTCGATGGCGCTTACCCAGTCGACATAGTGCACCTTCAGCCGCAGGGTGTCGGCCGACGGCCATGCGTAGCTTCCCGCCGCGTGTAAAGGCAATTCGATGCCTTTGAAGCGATCAATCGGCGAAATGGAATACGGAGGATATGCGTCGATGGCTTTCGTCAGCCATTTCCGGTAGCCGAAGGCGAATTCAACGGCCTTTCCGTCTTTCATGGTGACGGTCATCATCACTTCCCGCGGCCGGAAGCGGAGGTGCAGGGAGGTCCATCCGTAGGCATTCGGTTCGAGTGCGATGGTTTTGTCCGCATACGTCGAGGCCGATGGAGAAGCCGGTTTCCCTTGTACGGTGGGCAGGGCGTAAGCCTTTTGTTTTTTGAGCAGAAGGGCATAGGCTTTGCCGGGCGGGAGTGTTTCTTCTTTGACGTGAGGTATCAGTCTTTCCCTGATCAGTTTTCTTTGTTGACTGCCATTCGTTCGCGTGCATTGGGTGACGACTATAACCATTTCCTTGTCGGGAATCATCAGTATGTATTGACCCAAAGCACCGTCGGCACGCACGGCTCCGGGATATTCGTCCATCCATGTCTGATAGCCGTAGCCTCCTCCGTCCGTGGCTATCTGTCGGCTTGTCATCCGTTCCACCCAATCGTCCGGAAGCAGCCGGCGGCCTTCCCATACGCCGCGGCGGAGCAGCAACAGGCCGAATTTGGCCATCGACTCGCTTTGAATGTGCAATCCCCAGCCTCCGGTATGGACACCCTCGGGGCTCATTTCCCAAGCCGCTTCCGTGATGTTCATCGGTCGGAAGAGTTTCTTGGCCAGATAGTCCAGCAGAGTCATGCCCGTCACTTTCTGCACGATGGCGGAAAGCAGGTAGGTGCTCATCGAATCGTATTCAAACTTCTCGCCCGGCTTTTTCACGGTTTTCGATAGGAATGCGCGCGTCCAGTCCGTGCGCTTGCCGCGCATCTCCCAGTCGGGGGTTATGCCCGAAGTCATCGTGAGCAGATGGTGCACGGTCATGTCGGCGAGGTGGGGAGAAACGCTGTCGGGGAGCGACTCGGGGAAGAAGGCGGCGACACGGTCGGTCAGGCGCAGGCGATTGTCGGCGACAGCCAGTCCCACTGCGGCGGCCACAAAGGTTTTTGAGCAGGAGTACAGTGTGTGTCGGTATTCGGGGGCGAACGGAGCGGGATGGATTTCGCCGATCACTTTGCCGCGGCGTACCACCATGACACTGTGGATTTCCGTGCGTGGCTGTGCCATGAGGGAGTCGAAAACGGCGGCGACGGCTTCGGACGGCACTCCTTCGTGTTCGGGGGCAGTGCGCGGCAAGTCGCGGATTTGGGCATGGAGCGGGGCCGCCGTTATGAGGAAAACGGCGAACGGGACTGTAAAGCGTAGATTTTTCATGCTGCGTTTCATCGTAAATCGGAGATTGGTCATTGGGAAGTTACAACATTTCTTTCAGCGCATTGAAGTTGAGGATGCGCCCTTTTCCGTTTTCGAACTCGATGATGCCGTCGCGCGCCATTTCCGATATCGCCCGCGAGAGCGACGGCCGTTCGATGCCGAAGTATTCGGCCAGCGAAGCGACACTGCGCCCCAGAACAAACCGGCCGTCTTTGTTGCGTTGCAAGAGGTAGAAAGCCACTTTGGCCTTGATGCCTTTCAACGAAAAAATCTTCAGCCTTTCGGAGAGAAACTGCAGGCGGTCGGCCGTAAAAGCCATGAATCCGCGCAGAAAATGAGGGCATTGCGACATCTGTTTTTCTATCTCCTCGCGCCTGATCAGCACCACTTCGGCGTCTTCCAGCGCAATCACATCGACGGGAAAACGATTGTTCGAGGCGAAGAGAAAAGCCGCCGCCAGCGGGTAGGGGGCTTCGAGCTCTTCAACGTGCAGCGTCAGCCCCGGATCGGATACGATTTCGGCCTTGACTTTTCCCTTGGTCAAGAGGTAGAGATGGCTCACTTCGTCGCCTTGATAGGCCACGTAGTCGCCTTTTTTATACTTCCGCACCGCATGAGTTATGGAGCACGACCTGCATCCCGCCGCTTCCGAAGGCCTTTCCTCGCAGAGCTTGCAGAAAAAAAACATTCCCGGATCTTCCATCGTCTTTCTGGTTTGTTTCGACAAAAATAACGAAAAGATTTCGGTTGTGTAACAAATGTTACCTAATCGTCCGAAGAAAGGCCGTACGTTTGCACCAAACAACAAACTGAAAAAGTACTAACCACTAAATGATTGCAAGGATATGAGTATGTTTTGTTTTCAATGTCAGGAAACGGCCGGTAATAAAGGCTGTACGGTAAGAGGTGTTTGCGGAAAGACACCGGATGTGGCCAACCTGCAAGATCTGTTGATCTTTCTGCTGAAAGGCATCTCGCACTGCACCGTGCTGTTGCGCAAACAAGGAAAGGAAGTGCCCGCGGAGGCCGACCGTTTTGTGATGGAATCGCTGTTCATGACCATCACCAACGCCAATTTCGACCGCGAACGTTTCGTCAAACGCGTGTACGAAGCCATCGCCCTGCGCGATTCGCTGATTCTACGCTCGGGCTCTCCCACCTGCACGAGCTGCGACTGCCTTACGTGGCGTTGCGACAGCGTGGAGGCGATGGAGGCCAAGGCCCCCGAAACCGGTGTCCTCAGCACCGAAAACGAGGACATACGCTCACTGCGCGAACTGCTCATTTACGGAGTGAAGGGCATGGCTGCCTATGCCGAACACGCGGCGAATCTCGGCTACGAAGAACGTGACATTTACGCCTTCATGCAGGAGGCCCTGGTGGCAACGACCGAAGACTTGTCGGCCGACGAACTGACGGCCCTCGTTCTGAAGTGCGGACAATACGGTGTCAAGACCATGGCACTGCTGGACAAGGCCAACACGTCGACCTACGGCAATCCGGAGATCACGAAAGTGAACATCGGCGTTCGCAAGAATCCCGCCATACTGATTTCGGGACACGACTTGCGCGACATGCAAGACCTGCTCGAACAAACCGAAGGAACGGGCGTGGACGTCTACACGCACAGCGAAATGCTTCCGGCTCATTATTACCCCGCATTCAAGAAATACAGCCATTTCGTCGGCAACTACGGCAGCGCATGGTGGAGACAGAACGAAGATTTTGAAACGTTCAACGGCGTGATTCTCTTCACGACGAACTGCATCGTACCGCCGCGCCCCACGTCGAGCTACGCCGGCAGAGTGTACACTACGGGAGCGTCCGGCTTCGCAGGATTCCCGCACATTGCCGATCGTGAGCCGGGTAAGGCCAAAGACTTTTCGTCGCTCATCGAACATGCCAAGCGTTGCCAGCCGCCCACGGAAATCGAAACGGGCGAAATCATCGGCGGATTTGCACATGCGCAGGTCTTTGCGTTGGCCGACAAGGTGGTCGAAGCCGTGAAGTCCGGAGCCATTCGCCGCTTCTTCGTCATGGGCGGATGCGACGGACGGGTGAAAGGCCGGAGCTACTACACCGAATTTGCCGAGAAACTGCCCAAAGACACCGTCATCCTCACGGCAGGCTGCGCGAAATACAGATACAACAAGTTGCCGCTGGGCGATATCGGCGGAATTCCCCGCGTGCTGGATGCCGGACAATGCAACGACAGTTATTCGCTGGCACTCATCGCCCTGAAGCTGAAAGAAGTCTTCGAACTGAACGACATCAACGAACTGCCCATCACCTACAACATCGCCTGGTACGAGCAAAAAGCCGTCATCGTGCTTTTGGCCCTGCTCTTCCTCGGGGTGAAGAACATCCATCTGGGGCCCACGTTGCCCGCATTCCTCTCGCCCAACGTAGCCGACGTGCTGGTGCGGAATTTCGGCATCGGCGGCATAACGACGGCGGACGAAGACCTGAAGATGTTTTTGAACTGACGTTCTCGGAAAAGAGAATGAACCGGCAGGCTCGGAGAACGATTCTTCGAGCCTGTTTCATGATGTTTCATACAGGGGAGAAGATTTTTTCGTCGTTTCTTTTCCAAGTCGTTTTGTCCTCTTATTTTACCTGTTTGCGCCGGTTCGATTCCGCTCGCCTTCTTCGGCGGTAAAAAATACGGAGCTTTTTTGCACTCTCTTCAACATCGGTTTTGCTAAGAAAAAGGCGTCGTTTTTGCAAAAACGTCCCCCTCGTTTTTTCTAAAACGAGAATGACGGAATTTAATCGGAAATTATCCGTTTTTTCAACAAAAAAGGCTGCAAAATCCCGCAGGATTCGCAGCCTTTCAGCATATGTGGAGGTCTCTCATGCAGGGTGTCAGCCTGTATGAATGTTCGTTTTGTTCGAATTGTTTACTGTTTTCTTCTTCATGATGCAATGCCGGTGAATGGATATTCGGCAGACAAAGATACGAAAATACGGTTATCCGCCTCGGAAAAAGCGGATAACCGTATGAATAAATTGTGTGGAAGTTGCCCCAATCGGGCTTCTCAT
>JBHAEN010000028.1:0-16270 GCA_041855645.1 Bacteroides sp.
CCTCATCATGAAGAAGAAAATAGTAATCAATTCGGACAAAACAAGCATTCATTCAGGCTGACACCCTGTGTGAGAGGCCTCCAAATACGACAAAGGCTGCGAATCCTGCGGGATTTTGCAGCCTTTTTTGTTGAAAAAACGGATGATTTTCGGTTAAACGGCACCAATGGCGTTTTAGAAAAAACGAGGGAGACGTTTTTGCAAAAACGCCGTCTGTTTTTGTTAAAAACCGAAGGTCGGGCCGAGAGAAAGAAAGGAAGAAAATATTACCGAACGAGGAAGTGACAAAGTCCGATTGCCAAAAAGATTTTACAGAATGGAGACAAATCCGAATGACAAGGAAGGACGAAATAAGGGCCGAAAAATCCGGTGCGTGAAGATTCGGCCCATACAGATCGCGCGTTCCGTTTTTGAAACGCCCTGCGCGTAAAGGAGAAAGATTACGGATGCTCGGCGCGCGGATAGTCGATGGTGTAATGCAGCCCCCGGCTTTCTCTGCGCTCCATGGCCTGACGGGTGATGAGATAGCCCACGTTGATCATGTTGCGCAACTCGCAAATTTCGCGCGAGGCCTTGCAACTCTTGAACAGTCGTTCGGTTTCTTCGTAGAGAATGTCGAGCCGGTTCCATGCCCGTGTCAACCGAAGATTGCTGCGCACGATGCCCACATAACTCTCCATAATCTGATTTACCTCGCGCATGCTTTGAGTGATGAGTACGCGTTCTTCGTTCGAGATGGTTCCTTCGTCGTTCCATGCGGGAATGGCCTCGTTGAAGTCGTAGCGCTCCAATACGCTCAGGGCGTGTTTGGCGGCGGCGTCGGCATAGACTACGGCCTCGATGAGCGAATTGGACGCCAGCCGATTGCCTCCGTGCAGTCCGGTACACGAACACTCGCCGATGGCATAGAGCCTGCGGATGCTCGACCGCCCGTCGAGATCGACCGCTATGCCGCCGCAGAGATAGTGGGCCGCAGGCGCCACGGGGATATAGTCTTTCGTGATGTCGATGCCCAGACTGAGGCATTTGCGGTAGATGTTGGGGAAGTGTCGCCGCGTGGTTTCGGCGTCTTTGTGAGTCACGTCGAGGTAGACGTGCTCTTCTCCGCGGAGTTTCATCTCGTTGTCGATGGCACGCGCCACGATGTCGCGAGGGGCGAGCGAGAGGCGCGCGTCGTACTTATGCATGAACTCCTGCCCGTCCTGCGTGCGCAACACGGCTCCGTAGCCGCGCATGGCCTCGGTGATGAGGAAGCTCGGGCGGTCGCCGGGATGAAACAATGCAGTGGGGTGAAACTGGATGAACTCCATGTCCTTCACCACACCTTTGGCACGATAGACCATGGCGATGCCGTCGCCCGTGGCAACGAGCGGATTGGTCGTATTGCGATATACCGCTTCGCAGCCTCCCGTCGCCATGACGGTGATGCGCGAAAGGAAAGTGTCCACTTCGCCCGTCTTTTCGTTGAGCACATACGCCCCATAGCATTTGATGCCCTGCGTGTAGCGGGTGACGATGATGCCCTGATGATGCTGAGTGATGATTTCCACGGCGAAAAAATGCTCGAACACGCTGATCCGGGAATGCCGTCTGACCGCCTCGATGAGGCTGCGCTGAATTTCCGCTCCCGTATTGTCCTGATGATGAAGAATGCGAAACTCCGAATGTCCGCCTTCCCGGTGCAGATCGAACTCGCCGTTTTCCTTCTTGTCGAATTCCACTCCCCAGCGGATAAGCTCTTCGATCTGAGCGGGAGCGTTGCGAATCACTTTTTCCACCGCCTCGCGGTTGTTGATGTGATCGCCCGCAATCATCGTGTCCTCGATGTGTTTCTCGAAATTGTCGACCGTGAAGTCGGTCACCGAGGCGATGCCGCCTTGTGCGAAAAATGTATTGGATTCCTCCGGACCCGCCTTACAGATGAGAGCCACTGTGCCGTAACGGGCCACTTTAAGCGCGAAGCTCATCCCGGCGATGCCCGAACCTATTACAAGAAAATCGAACTTTCTGACCATATTCTCATGGATTTCATTGTGGCAAAGCTACGAAATAACTCACTTCGTTGTATTTTTCGTTGTCGATAAATGGCAAAATCACTATCTTGCCGCCTGAAAAGAGAAATCCTTAACTCTAAAAAGACAACATGAACTATCAACTCATCATCATCGGCGGCGGCCCCGCGGGCTATACGGCCGCCGAAACGGCCGGGAAAGCCGGACTGAGCACGTTGCTCATCGAAAAACAAAACGTAGGCGGAGTATGCCTCAACGAAGGTTGCATCCCGACGAAAACCCTGCTCTACTCGGCCAAGACGTACGACAGTGCCCGTCATGCGTCGAAATACGCCGTCACCGCAGGCGAAGTCTCGTTCGATCTGCCCAAAATCATTGCCCGTAAAGGAAAGGTGGTGCGCAAACTGGTGCTCGGCATCAAGGCGAAGCTCAGTGCGGCGGGCGTAACCCTGGTCACGGGCGAAGCCGTCATTGTCGACGCACATACCATACGCTGCGGCGAAGAAACCTATACGGCCGACCATCTGCTGATTTGCACCGGTTCCGAAACCTTCGTGCCTCCCATCGCCGGCATCGAATCGGTGAACTACTGGACGCACCGCGACGCGCTCGATTGCAAGGAATTGCCCGCTTCGCTGGCTGTCGTCGGCGGCGGAGTCATCGGCATGGAGTTCGCTTCGTTCTTCAACAGTTTGGGCACGGAAGTAACCGTCATCGAAATGATGGATGAAATTCTGGGCGGCATGGATAAAGAACTTTCCGCTCTGCTGCGTGCCGAATACGCCAAACGCGGCGTGAAGTTCCTCCTCGGCACGAAAGTAACGGCGCTTGCCACCGATGCCGACGGAAACGCCGTGGTCTCTTACGAAAATGCCGACGGCACAGGCAGCGTATCCGCCTCCCGGTTGCTGATGAGCGTAGGCCGTCGTCCCGTCACGAAGGGTTTCGGGCTGGAAAACCTCGGACTGGCCTGCAATGAGCGCGGCAGCATTATGGTCAACGACAGGATGCAAACGTCTGTACCCAATGTGTACGTTTGCGGCGACCTCACCGGTTTCTCTCTGCTGGCTCACACCGCGGTGCGCGAAGGCGAAGTGGCCATCCATCACATTTTGGGCAAAGACGATTGCATGAGCTATCGGGCCATTCCGGGCGTGGTATATACCAATCCGGAGATAGCCGGCGTGGGCGAAACGGAAGAATCGGCCGCACGCAAAGGCATAGACTGCAAAGTGCACAGCCTCCCCATGGCTTATTCGGGACGCTTTGTCGCCGAAAACGAAGGCGTGAACGGTGTTTGCAAAGTACTGACCGATGCCGCCTCCGGCGTAGTCATCGGCGCACACGTGCTGGGCAATCCCGCTTCGGAAATCATTCCTCTGGCCGGCATGGCCATCGAGGCACAAATGACGCTCAACGCTTGGAAGCGCATCGTCTTCCCGCATCCCACCGTGGGTGAAATATTCCGGGAAGTGTAAGCCGACAGCCACCGACAGCGGACAAGACGCTACAAGACCCAACAGGCGCGGATTATGCGGAAAGTCGCGGCAAAAGAGGCCGAGGCATCCGCATAATCCGCGTTTTTCGATGAATCTCTTCAAGCCAAAGCCCTCCAAAGATTCCGACGGCAAACTTTCCCGACCGAAGAAAAGCCCCTATCTTTGCGGTATCAAAAACGAGGGTCTCATGAAACATTTCCTTTCTCTTCTTTTCTGCCTTTATGGCATCGCCTCATGGGGGCAAAACAGTTCGGCATACATCGAAAGCCTCATCAAAGAGATACTCCCGCCGGGGTCGGACGTGGGCATCTGCGCCTATGACCTCACCGAGGGAAAGGTGCTCTGCGATTACCGCGCCGACAAACTCTCGCGTCCGGCGTCGACCATGAAGCTGCTTACCGCCATCACTTACCTGAAAAACGCGGAGACCAAAGAAAAGAAAGCGAACCCCTCGGAGCCCGCCGGTCAGGTGCTGTTTTCGGTAAAAGCGTATGCCGACGGAATCCTATCCAAGGACACGCTGCACGGCGATTTGTACGTCGAAGGCCTTTTCCATCCGCTGTTCGACGGCGAAACCATGGATCTTTTCGTCGACAGATTGGTCAAACAGACTTCTCAACCGATTCGGGTAATCCAAGGAAACGTATATGCCGACATCAGCCGGAAAGACTCCGTTTATTGGGGGAAAGGATGGGCGTGGGACGACAATCCGGCAGGCTATCAGCCTTATCTCTCTCCGCTGATGTTCAATAACGGAATGGTCAAAGTCACCGTTCGCCCCTCCATTCAAAAGGGCAATCCGGCCACCGTGACCGTCATGCCCGCATCACCTTATTATACGGTAAGGAATCTGACGAAGAGCCACACGCCCTCGGCCGGGAAACTTACCGTGACGCGTAATTGGCTCGAAGGCGGAAATGAGATTATCGTGAGCGGGAACGCACGAGCCATACGCACCGAAGAGCTCAACCTGCACGATTCCGGCGGGAATTTCTTCATGCAGACTTTCATCCACCGGATGCGGGCGGCGGGCGTGCAGCTACCGGCCGCGTACGGTTTTCGTCCGATATCCGAAGCGCGCAAGCCGCAACCGCTTGCCGACATGAACCTTTCGACCCACCTCGCCCTGAAGGAGATGTTGCTGGAAAGCAACAACGGATGCGCCGAATCCATGTTTTACGCCTTGGGAACGAAGAACACCTCCCGTCGCACCGTAAAGGCGGCGGACGGCATCGAGAAGATAGAAGAACTCATCCGCGAATTGGGGCACGACCCGAAGGCATACCGCATCGCCGACGGTTCGGGACTGTCGAACTACAATTATCTGTCGCCCGCACTGCTCGTCGACTTCCTGAAATACGCCTACACCCAACCCGAAATCCTCGCGTTTCTGAGAACCTGCCTGCCTGTGGCCGGAGTGAACGGCACATTGAGCCACCGCATGAAGAACACGCCTGCCCACAACAACGTGCAGGCCAAAACCGGAACCGTAACGGGCATCAGCACGCTGGCCGGCTACGTCAGGCGAAAGAACGGCAACATGGTGGCTTTCGCCATCATGAATCAGAACATTTTGTCGGGTTCGAAAGCCCGAAATTTTCAGGACAAAGTGTGCCTGTGGCTCATCGGGCAGTAACTCAGCGCAGCAACCGCCGGCTGAGGTGGCGTACGGGATACCACGCCGAAAGAAAACCCACGGCAAGCACCGTGAAAAACACCAGCAACACATCGGCAAAGTGCACGCTCACCGGATAGGCGTCCACCACAAACGTGCCGCTGCCGTCGCCCAGCGATATGAAGCCGAAATGCTGTTGCAAGAGGCAAAGCAACAATCCCGTGAGCACTCCGGCCAAGGCGCCGAAGAAGGAAATCAGGCATCCTTCGAACAGGAAGATTCGCGAAATCAGGCGGTCGTTCGCACCAAGGCTGCGCAGCGTCGCCACATCGTCGCGTTTATCCAGAATGAGCATGGACAGCGAGCCGATGACATTGAAACAAGCCACCGCAAGAATAAACGTCAGGAAGAGATAGGAGATGAATTTTTCCATTTCCATGATCCGGAACACCTCGGCTTGCTGTTCATTGCGGTTGCGCACGATAAAATCATGACCCAGCAAATCTTTTATTTTCTTTTGCATGGCCGATACGTCGGCATCGGGGCGCAGTTTCAGCTCGACGGCCGATACTTCCGTCGTATAATCGAGCATTTTACGCATGAAAACAAGCGAAGTGAGGATGTATTTCGAATCGTAAGGCTGCTGATTGACCGTAAACACCACGCCGGGAGAATACAGATAGTCGCGCTTGAACGCCGCCGTCGGGTTGGCCGGGTTCACCTTGACCGTGCGACGGGGCAGATAGACTTCGAGCGGGTCGACAAACTCTATTCCCGTGCCCAGCATGGCCGTCAGTTCGCTTCCCATCAGGGCGTAATCGACGATGGAGTCGTGCAGGAGGAAACGTCCCGCACCGTAGAGAATGCTGTCGATGGCCGTGAGCTGCTCGAAATTGTCGTCGACACCCTTGAGCACAACCATTATCTGGCGATTTTTATAATCGACCAAGGCATTTTCCTGCAACGTGCGGGTAAACACCTCCACTTCGGGCAGGGCACGGAGCGAGGCTATGCGAGGATCGGTTTCATCGAACACTTTTCCCGTTCGCGCGGTGATTTTCAGCTCCGGGTCGAAGGCCGTAAAGAAACCCGCAACCATGTCCTGAAAGCCGTTGAACACGGAAAGCGTACACACCAGTGCCATGGTGGCCAAAGCCACTCCACAGGCCGATATGCCCGATATGATGTTGATGGCGTGATGTTTCTTCGGCGCAAAGAGATAACGGCGGGCTATGTAGAGCGCGAAATTCACTTCAGCAGAGAATCGATCTTTTCGATATAGTCGAGCGAGTCGTCCACAAAGAACTTCAACTCGGGAATGATGCGCAACTGATGGCGAACGCGGGTCCCCAGTTCAAAGCGGATGGACTTGGCATTGCCATTGATGTTTTTCACCATTTCTTCGGCTTTCTCCGAAGGGAACACGCTGAGGTAGACGCGCGCGATGCTCATGTCGGGGCTGATGCGCACCGTGCTCACCGACACCAGCGTGCCTTGCATGGCTTTGGTTTGCAACAGGAAAATGTCGCCCAGTTCTTTTTGCAGCAACCGGGCTATTTTGTGCTGACGGGTTGTTTCCATATACTTGTTTGTTTTCTCGGTAAAGCGTTTTTTCACAGCGAAGGTACGATTATTTTCGAGGAGAAGAAAATTTGGACGACGGCTTTCGCCGATAAAAATCGGGGGAGGGAGATTTGAAATCCGGCGTAAGCTCCGGAATGAAAAAGTTTTTTTCGGCTTCGCCAAAGAATTCCGCCTCTCTTTTTGTCCGCATATTTTATCACCCCGCTATCGATTCCCGTTCGGGGTTTTCTTTTTACGGTAAAAAATGCAGAAGACGTTTGCAACGGCCGAAAATTCGTTTTTAACAAAAAAAGGCGGCGTTTTTGCAAAAACGTTCTCCACGTTTTTGCAAAAACGAAAAATGCGCCATTTCGCCGAAATATTCCGTTTTTTCAACAAAAAAGGCCGCAAAATCCCGCAGGATTTGCAGCCTTTCACCCTATATGAAGGCATCATCATGCAGGCAATCAGCCTGAATGAATGCTTATTTTGTCCGAATTATTTACTGCTTTCTTCTTCATGATGCGATGCGTATGAACGGATTTACCGAAGCAAAGATATGCAAAAGGCGGGAATGGATGAAGCCCGCGACGGTTATACAGAAAATTCGAAAAGCGCCGGACCGTCGCCGGGGGCGCAAGAAGAAACGGAGGCCGGGGAAGTCGCCCGACCAAGAGAGCCCTGCCGCGCCTGCCCACGGCTTTGTCTTTGCCGGGCGGGCAACTTCTCCGGACCTTTTCCCCGGCGGGTGCTTTGAACAGGCGTTACAATAAATCTCGCATTCTGCCTCGTATGTATGCGTAAATCACTATCTTTGCTCCCCACAATCGTGATTGTTTAACGTGTAACTTCATACTTTTACTGCGAATGAAATCATACAGAACCGTCAACAACCTGATGGGTTGGCTGACCTTCCTCATCGCGGCAACCGTCTATTGCCTGACTATCGAACCCACGACAAGTTTCTGGGATTGTCCCGAATTTACCGCCACCGGATATAAACTCGAAGTGGGACACCCTCCCGGCGCGCCGTTCTTTATGCTCATGGCCAATTTCTTCACACAGTTCGCTTCGGACACGACCACCGTGGCCAAAATGGTGAACTACATGAGCGCGCTGATGAGCGCGGCCTGCATCCTGTTTCTGTTCTGGAGCATCACGCATCTGGTTCGCAAACTGGTGATACGGAACGATCGTGAGATTTCGCGTGGCCAACTCATTGCCGTAATGGGCAGCGGACTGGTGGGTGCACTGGTCTACACGTTCAGCGACACATTCTGGTTCTCGGCCGTGGAAAGCGAAGTGTATGCGTTTTCTTCTCTGTTTACGGCCGTCGTGTTCTGGCTCATTCTGAAATGGGAAGACGTGGCCGACGAACCGCACAGCGATCGTTGGATTATCCTCATCGCCTATCTGACGGGGTTGAGCATCGGCGTTCATTTGCTCAATCTGCTCTGTCTGCCCGCCATCGTGCTGATATACTATTATAAAAAAACGCCCAACGCCACGGCCAAAGGTTCGCTTCTGGCATTGGCCGCTTCGGGCGTGCTTGTGACGGCGGTGCTTTACGGCATCGTTCCGGGCATCGTGAAAGTGGGCGGCTGGTTCGAATTGCTGTTCGTAAACAAATTCGGCATGCCTTTCAACAGCGGCGTGGTGTTCTACATCATCCTGCTGGCGGGCGTACTGGTGTGGAGCATCTACGAAAGCTACAGCCGGAAGAGCCTGTTTCGGAGCAATCTGTCGTTCATTCTGACCATTGCCATGCTCGGCATCCCGTTCTACGGACACGGCGGAAGCAGCATCGTCATCGGCATCGTCGTCATTGCGGCCTTGGCCTTTTATCTTGCTCCGCGGACACAGGAACGCATCAAACAGCAATGGCGCGTTTCGGCACGCACCTTGAACACGACTCTGCTCTGCACGATGATGATTGTCATCGGGTATTCGTCCTACGCGCTTATCGTCATCCGCTCCACGGCCAACACGCCGATGGATCAGAACTCGCCCGAAGACATCTTCACGCTCGGCGAATACCTCGGACGCGAACAGTACGGCACACGCCCGCTCTTCTACGGGCCGGCATTTTCGTCGAAAGTGGCTCTTGACGTGAAAGACGGTTATTGCATACCCCGTCAGTCGACCGACGGCGTGAAATACATTCGCAAGCAAAAAACCTCTCCCGAGGAGAAAGACTCTTACACCGAACTGCCCGGACGCGTGGAATACGTCTACGCGCAGAACATGCTTTTCCCCCGCATGTACAGCAACACTCACGCCGCCGGCTATAAACAGTGGGTCGACATCAAAGGACGCGACGTGCCGTACGACGAATGCGGAAAAATGGTCACCGTAAACATCCCCACGCAATGGGAGAACATCAAGTTCTTCTTCTCCTATCAACTCAACTTCATGTACTGGCGTTACTTCATGTGGAACTTTGCCGGCAGACAGAACGACATTCAGGGAAGCGGAGAAATCGAGAACGGCAACTGGATCACGGGAATTTCCTTTATCGACAATCTGCTGGTCGGCAATCAGGAGCTGCTGCCCTCGGAATTGAAGGCGAACAAGGGACGCAACGTGTTCTACTGCCTGCCGTTGCTGCTCGGGCTCATCGGCCTCTTCTGGCAGGCCTATCGCAACAAACGCGGGATTCAACAGTTCTGGGTCGTGTTCTTCCTGTTCTTCATGACAGGCATTGCCATCGTGCTCTACCTGAATCAAACTCCCGGACAACCGCGCGAACGCGACTATGCCTATGCCGCTTCGTTCTACGCTTTCGCCATTTGGATAGGCATGGGTGTGGCGGCACTGATACAGTGGTGTTCAAGACGCAAACCCGAAACATGCCTTGCCGACGGATTCACGGAAGAAGAAGCCGAACGGGTGAGAAAAACGCTGGAAGAGAAAAGAACGAAGTTCATTACGCCGGAAGAAGAGGAAGAACTGGAAAACAAATTGGCTTCCATGTACGAATCTTATGTTCCATTCGAACCGTCGCCACTCGTGGCGGCCCTTGTTTCGGTGCTTTGCCTGTTCGTGCCCATTCAGATGGTGAGCCAGACGTGGGACGATCATGACCGCAGCGGACGCTACGTGGCGCGCGACTTCGGACAGAATTATCTCATGACATTGCCCGAAGAAGGCAATCCCGTCATCTTCACCAATGGCGACAACGACACGTTCCCCCTTTGGTACAATCAAGATGTGGAAGGTTTCCGCACCGATACGCGCACTTGCAATCTCAGCTATTTGCAGACCGACTGGTACATCGACCAGATGAAACGCCCGGCCTACGATTCGCCCTCGCTGCCCATCACATGGGATCGTTCCGAATACGTGGAGGGACAGAACGAATACGTTCCCATCCGTCCCGAACTGAGGCAAAGCATCGACGAGATGTACGCCCAGGCCCAAACGGCATTGCAAAACGGCAATCCCGAGGCGATGAACGAACTGAAAAAACAGTTCGGCGAAAATCCCTATGAGCTGAAAAACATCCTCAAGTACTGGGTTCGCTCAGACAAGGAAGCGCTTCGCGTGCTGCCCACCGACAGCATCGTGATGAAAATCGACAAGGAAGCCGTACGGCGTTCGGGCATGAAGATACCCGAAGCGCTGGGCGACTCCATACCGGAATACATGACCATTTTGCTGCGCGACGCCAACGGCAATCCCAAACGCGCCCTCTATAAGAGCGAATTGATGATGCTCGAAATGTTGTCAAACGCCAACTGGGAACGTCCTCTCTACATGGCACTCACCGTGGGTTCGGAAAATCATTTGGGCATGGGTAACCACTTCGTGCAAGAAGGATTGGCCTACCGGTTCACGCCGTTCGACACGGACAAAACAGACAGCCGTTTCGACACCGACAAGATGTATGACAACCTGATGACGAAATTCAAATTCGGAGGTATCGACAAGAAGGGCATCTACATCGACGAAAACATAATGCGCATGTGCTACACCCATCGTCGCATCTTCAGCCAGCTTGCGGAACAACTCATCAAGGAAGGAAAGAAAGAAAAAGCGCTCGCCGTGCTCGACTATGCCCAAAAGATGATCCCCGCCTACAACGTGCCTTATGATTGGGCGAACGGAGCCTTCCAAATGGCCGAAAGTTATTATCTGCTCGGCCGGCAGCAAAAGGGCGAAGACATCGTGAAGGCGTTGGCCGACAAGTCTGTGGAATACATCACGTGGTACTTGAGCATGAGCGACGACAAGTTCAACCTGTCGAACGAAAATCTGCTCTATAACGCCAACCTCCTCAACGTCTACGTCAATCTGCTGGAGAAATATCAATCTCCCTTGGCCAAGACTTATAAGGAGAAGCTCGAGAGAATTTCGGACGAATACATGCGACGCATGGAAACGAGACGCTAAGGATGATTATCGAACAACCGCCTCGGTTCTACCGCGCACTCTATCGACAAGCCGTCTTCCGGATGGATCCATCGGTCAGGGCCGTTTACCTGACTTTCGACGATGGGCCCATTCCGGAGGTTACGCCTTGGGTGCTCGACCTGCTCGACGCTTACGGCATCAAAGCCACCTTCTTCATGGTGGGCGACAACGTGCGCAAGTATCCGGATGAATTTCGCCGGGTGGTCGAACGCGGACACCGCATCGGCAACCACACATACAACCACATCCAAGGCATTCACTGTTCGCGGGCCACGTACCTGAGAAATGCGAAAAAAGCGGCCGACATTCTGCATACCGACCTTTTCCGCCCGCCTCACGGACACATGCGATTGATGCAGTATTACGTGTTGCGACGTCATTACCGCATCATCATGTGGGATCTTGTTACTCGCGATTACAGTAAACGGATGAAACCGGAACAGGTGCTGAATAACGTGAAACGATACGTGCGCCCCGGCTCTGTCATTACTTTTCACGACTCGCTCAAGTCGTGGAACAACGGCAATTTGCGCTATGCCCTTCCGCGCGCCATCGAATATTTGCTGGCCGAGGGCTACGCATTCAAAGTGTTCGATTAGCCCACCTCACTCTTCCTCCATGCTTCTTCTTCCGTCCGAACGCATTAAGGCCGAAGCCCTCCGACTTGGCTTCTCTGCCTGCGGACTGGCTCCGGCCGAGGCCGTGGACGAAGCCGTGCAAGGCTCTTTCCGCCAATGGATTGCCGATGGGAGGCATGCCACAATGAATTATCTGCAAAATCACGAAGACAAACGCCTCGATCCCCGCCTTCTGGTGGAAGGAGCGCGAACCGTGATCAGCGTTGCGCTCAATTATTATCCGGCCACTTCCCTACCCGCCGACAGCTATCAGATAGCATCGTATGCCTACGGAAAAGACTATCACGACGTGGTGAAGGCGAAACTCAATCTTCTCCTCTCTACCCTTTCCGCGCTTTGCCCCGGCGCTTCGATACAGGGACGCGCCTTTTGCGACACGGCACCCATTCTGGAAAAATACTGGGCATGGCGGTGCGGACTGGGATGGATAGGCAAGCATACGCAACTCATTATCCCCCGCGCAGGCTCTTATTTCTTTCTGGGCGAACTCATTGTCGACGCCGTTGCGGATCGCTACGACATGCCGCAACCCGACCGCTGCGGAGCCTGCACCCGCTGCATGGAGGCTTGTCCCACACAGGCCATCGACTCTCCGTTTCACCTCGACGCCGGGCGTTGCCTGTCGTACCGGACCATCGAACATCGCGGAGCACTCTCGCCCGAAACCGGAGAAAAGATGGGTAAAACCATATACGGCTGCGACCGCTGTCTTCAGGCCTGCCCTTGGAATCGCTTTGCCACCCCTACCGATACGGAAGAGTTCCATCCCTCTCCGCTTCTGTTGCAGATGAAAAAAGAAGACTGGCATACGCTTACCGAGGAGCAATACAAAACCCTTTTCAAGGGAAGTGCCGTGAAAAGGGCTAAATACGAAGGGCTGATGCGCAACATCCGCCGCATAAAAGGCAGGGAGAAAGAGGAGGATTAGAGGGCTTTCACGGGCAGATATCGCCACGCCTGCGTTTCGGTTTTTCCCGTCTTGCTAATTTCCGCAGGAAGAAATGAGAATGCGGACAGAATGTTCAATTTCTTTTGCCGCTTATCCCGAATCGGCTTGAAAAAAAACGCGTCATCCATCTCCGGACAACGCGTTTTGTTCTTTTGTCAGTCGTTCACTTTCACTTCCAGCGGATTGCGTACACAGGCCATATAGCGGCTCATGTATTGCCCCCATGCTTCGGACGTTTTGATGGCAGCCTTATTCCATGCCGACCCCCAGTAATAAGTATATGTCTCACCGGGCGAATATTTGCCTATGCCCAACAGATGCCCTTCGGCTCCCTTGCGGATGCCTTTTTTCTCTTCTTCGGTAAACGGTTGAATGTTGCACAACCAGCCGGCTTTCGGGAAGGCCGCACCCATGAACATTTTCCCGCAGGCTCCCGAAGCATCGGTCGTAGGATCCACATAAGTCATGTAGCCCGCTTCCTTGTCATAGGCTATGCTCCCCTGCGTGTCGTGAATCACGATTCCCACGGCAATGGGCATCGTTTCCTTCAGGTTGGAGTAGCTGACGGCGGTTTTGTTGAGGTACGAACCCGCATCCAACGATATGATTCGGGTTTCTATCACGCCCGAATCGCCGCGAACGGTGAGCGGAGTATATTCCAGACGGGCGGTGAAACGCAACGGGCCGTTGTCGAGAATCTCGCACGTGCGGTAACAATAAGGGTAGATGAGGGTGTCGGCGTCCATCAACGCGGCCGCTCCTCCGCCCAGTGTGGCGCCTACGGCATAACAATCCATGCCGTTGCCATGGTCTACGTGGTAAGATTTCGAGCGCAACAACTCGTCGGCGGCTTGCGAATCGGTCTTGCGCAATTCGTGTATGCGCTCCCATTTCTGCGGATCGACTTCCATGGCGTAACGTTCTTCGACAACGGGTTCGGTGGTGTTGTACTTGGTAAAGACATCGTACCCGAATGCTTTTTCGCCACGTGCCTGAAGCGCAGGCCCGTAAGCACGGAAGGCCGTCAGATCGTTCTCCCAAGCCAAGTCGTCAAGACGCTCCGGATACCGACGGCCGCAGGCAATGAGGCCGAAGGGATTCGGCGTGCCCGCGGCAATGGCATAAACGGCTTGTCCTCCGGCCTTTACCGAGGCGGGGAAGATGATGCGGTTATCGTAGGTCAGTTGATAGGGGACTTGCAGGCCGTTGCTGTCTGTGATGACGATCTGCGTCGTGTCGGAGAGTTTCAGCCGCCGGGCTATTTCTTCCATGTCAATCTCCACAAGCTCGCCCGTGCGGTCGAAATCAAGGAAGTTGCCTACCGTTACGGTCATTTCCCGCTTTACCGGGATGCAGGAAGTCAGGCAGAAGCCCAACAAGAGGGTTAAAAATACGTTTTTCATGAGCGATGATTGTTTGAAAAGAAAAGATAAGGGACGAAAAGTCTGCATGCGAAAACGGCAAAGCATGGCAACCCGTGTCCGGTTGCTCTTTGCTTTGCCGTCGGCTTTACCGATTGTGCTTGCTATTTGGGTTGTTTGCCGATGTATGCAAGGATTCCGCCATCCACGTAGAGCACATGCCCGTTGACAAAGTCGGAGGCTTCCGAAGCAAGGAACACGGCGGGACCTGCCAGATCTTCGGGTGTTCCCCAGCGTGCGGCGGGTGTTTTGGCAATGATGAACTGATCGAACGGATGACGTGAGCCGTCGGGTTGCAATTCGCGAAGCGGAGCCGTTTGCGGAGTGGCTATGTAACCCGGGCCGATTCCGTTACACTGTATGTTGTATTCACCATACTCCGAAGCGATGTTTCGGGTAAGCATCTTCAGTCCTCCCTTCGCAGCGGCATATGCCGATACGGTTTCGCGTCCCAGTTCGCTCATCATGGAACACACGTTGATGATTTTTCCGCGTCCTTTCTTCATCATGGCGGGGATGACGGCTTTGGCCACGATGAAGGGTGCATTGAGGTCTACGTCGATGACTTGACGGAATTCGACAGCACTCATTTCGTGCATGGGGATGCGTTTGATGATTCCGGCGTTGTTCACCAAGATGTCGATGGTTCCCACTTCCTGCTCGATGCGGGCCACCATGCGGTTCACCTGTTCTTCGTCCGTGACGTCGCATACGTAACCTTTGGCATCGATGCCTTCGGCTTTGTAGGCTTCGAGCCCTTTATCCACGAGTTCCTGCTTGATGTCGTTGAACACGATGCGCGCACCCGCCTTGGCGTATGCGGCGGCAATGGCGAAGCCGATGCCATAGGAAGCGCCTGTTACAAGCGCCACTTTACCTGCTAATGAAAAGTTTGCCATAATATAAAGTTTGTATTAGAAAAATTGCATTTGCTTTCCCGTTTACCTGATCTCCGTTATCTTCGAGAAATCCTGATCGGCATAGTCGAGATTTTCGCCTCCCATTCCCCAGATGAAGGTATAGCTGTGCGTACCCGCTCCGGAGTGTATCGACCATTCGGGCGAAAGCACCGCCTGTTCGTTACGGACCCAGAGGTGACGCGTTTCGTCCGTTTCGCCCATGAAATGACACAATGCGTGTTCGTCCGGAAGTTCAAAGTAGAAGTAGGCTTCCATGCGGCGGCTGTGCACGTGTGCCGGCATCGTGTTCCACACGCTTCCGGGCATCAGTTCGGTCATACCCATTTGCAGTTGGCAGGTGGGCAATACCTGATTGACAATCATTTTATGGATATGACGATGGTTCGACCCTTCGAGCGACCCCATTTCCGCCACGATGGCATCGGACTTCGTGATGCGCTTATCCGGATAATTGCAATGCGCGACGGCGGAATTGAAGTAGAATTTGGCAGGCTGCATGGCGTCGAAACTTTCAAACGTCACCTTGCGTTCTCCCGATCCCAAATAAAGTGCTTCCTTACAGTCCAGTTCGAACACTTCGTCGCCCGCGCGCACCGCTCCGCGCCCGCCTACGTTGAATATGCCCATCTCACGCCGTGTGAGGAAGTGATTCGCCTTCAGCGGTTCGATGGCTTCGAGTTCGATTCGTTCTTTCACGGGCATGGCTCCGCCCACAATCATGCGGTCATACATGGAATAGACCATGTTGACTTCATCGGGAACGAAAAGGCGTTCGATCAGAAAATCGCGGCGGATGCGTGCCGTGTCATAGCTCTTGGCATCTTGCGGATGTGCCGCGTATCGGATTTCATAGTTTGTTTTCATGTTTCGCTATTCGTTGAATAAAGTACTTCGTTTACGTACACGATGCAAAAATACAAAAGAAAACAAGTATTCTATGGCTTTTGTGTGTAATAAATGTCCAAAATCGTCCGTTTGGTTGAAATCGAATCCGGAAAGGGATGTGGAAGAGAAAGAAATGACGGTCTACGGGCTGCCCGCAGACCGTCGTTCAGATTTCTTTTGCATAGTTGCCCGAAACAAGCGCATAAATTCCCCGATGGTTTCTTATCTTTGACACGGAAAATCCGTTTATCTGCATCGCATCATGAAGAAGAAAACAGTAATCAATTCGGACAAAACAAGCATTCATTCAGGCTGACACCCTGTGTGAGAGGCCTCCAAATACGACAAAGGCTGC
>JBHAEN010000029.1:0-8289 GCA_041855645.1 Bacteroides sp.
CCATCAAATGGCCCAACGATATTTACCGAGACGAGAGGAAAATAGCCGGAATCCTGATCGAAAACGACTTTATGGATCAAAGCATTCGCAAAAGCATCGTCGGGGTAGGAATCAACATTAACCAAGACATCTTTCGCGGAACCGCTCCCAATCCCGTTTCACTCTCCCAAATCACAGGAAGGGAAGTGCCTTTGTCGCCGCTCCTGTCGGGCATCATGAGGCGCATCGCTTCCCTCTACGACCGCTTAAAGACAGGCGAATCCGAAACCATTGCACAAGCTTACACGGCCTCCGTATTCCGCAAAGAAGGAATGCACCGCTATAAAGATGCGGACGGAGATTTTGAAGCGGTTTTTGTCAAGGTGGAATCAGACGGTCGCCTGTTTCTGCAAGACAGCTGCGGACAACTAAGAAATTATCTTTTCAAACAAGTGGAATACATCTTATAAACCTTATAGAACAATGAATTTACGGAACTTTTCCATCACCTTGTGGATACTCACCACGGTATTCGTTCTCTCCTGCTCGGAAAAAGAAGAAAACTTTGACGGCAACGGAATCACCCAATCCAGCTGGACCAACGGTGAGGTTTTCACTCTCAGCGCCGGAGAAACTCATGTGGTAACTTTCACAGCCAGCGATAGCTGGACGGCCACCACCACTTCTTCAGCACTGACCGCTCTCAGCGTCCAGTCGGGCATTAAAGGCGAAAATCGCATCAGCATAACCGCTCAGAATTCATCCACGCAGGAGGCCACCATCACCATTAGAGTCAATGGTTATTCCCTGTCGAGCCGATTCGTCATCAAGCTCGGAACCGCTGCAACCACAAGCAGCGATACGGGAATCAATAAACTGATGGACGAATATCTCAAAGAATACTATCTCTGGAATAAGGATTATCAGTTGACAACGCGCGATTTCTCTCAGGCATACGACGATTTTTTGGAGAATACGCTGATGAGTATGACGACCAACACTTTGGACAAAAAAGCCTATATCGACGGAAACGGCAACACGTTCTACTCCCTGTTTTCATACATCGAAAAGATAGACCAATCGCTCAAAACCTCCCAAATACGCAGCGGAATAGCGAAGAAGAAATCATACAGCTACGGCTTCGCCAAACTCTTGCCCGTAGTTTCCGGCAGTTCGAACGACGTATCGTTCTATGTCCAAGCGGTCTATCCCGAATCTTCCGCCTCGACCGCCGGACTGAAAAGAAGCATGGCAATCACCCACGTGGGGGGCGTAAAAATATCCAGAAGCAACTGGAGCACTTATTATTATGACTTGATATTGCCCACTTCTGCCTCGACGAGCCAACTGACGAACAGCGAAGGAACAATCTACACCGTCAGCTCTGCACCGACATACACCAATCCGGTGATATTGAGCAAAGTCATCGAAACCGACGGCAAAAAGATTGGCTATCTGGTTTATTCCGAATTCGATGCGGGATTCGATCAGGAACTGTTCGATGCATTCAAGAGTTTCAAGGACGCAGAAATTACCGACCTGATTTTAGACTTACGCTACAACAGCGGCGGGCACGTCATGTCTGCCAACCTCATTTCAACGTGCATTGCCGGAAATGCGGCGAAAGACAAAATCTTCGCTCAATACCGCTACAACGACGACCGCATGAAGGCGTTGGGAGGCAATTATGAGGCCGACTACTTCGATTACAACGGATACAGCAATCTCGGCGGAAGCCTTTCGGCAGGTTTCCTGAACCTGACAAAAATCTATTGCCTTACGGGCGGCAGCACGGCATCATCGAGCGAGCTGGTCATCAATGCGTTGCGCGGCATCGACGTGGAAGTCGTGCTCATCGGGCAAACCACGTTGGGCAAGAACGTGGGTATGGAAGGAGTCGATCTGCCGAAACAGAACCCGACACATGAACTCTATCCCATCACATTCCAATCGTACAATGCTAAAAAGTTCGGAGACTTCGGCAACGGTTTTTCACCCCAGTATAAGGTAGACGAATTCGACCAAAACGGCGACGGCTATTTCGACAATCTGTTCGATTTCTGCACGGATGAAGAACCGCTTTACGCCAAAGCGAAAAGCCTCATCACCGGGAAAAGCGTAAAAACAAGCGCGAGCACCACCCGCTCTTCCGCATCGGGTCATGAAAAAGCCCTGTCGCAGCCCATCCTGAAACGCATCGGCATGATTAAATAAACCTTTTTCGATATTGACTTGTCAACCTTTCGATGTTATCACCCGGACATCGAAAGGTTCGGCAATGAAACAGGCCGATACCTGCATAAGCCTCGCACAAGTCCACTTCCCGTCTTCTGCGAAACGAAACACCGCCCTCAATGGAAACCGAAATATCCGAAGCCTACGAATTGTTGTCGGCCGTATGCCGAAGCGAAGAACATCGGTGGGTCACCGGCTACCGACAGATGCGCGAATTGCTGGAACGCCTCTGCCGCACACAAATGGAAGACGAAAGTCTGCAAATGACCGACCTTGCCGCACGCGTCAGTTTTCTGGCGACCAAGTCCGGCCTGTCCGTTCAGGAGCAGAACAGGCTTCACACGTTTCGTCTCACTTCCAACGAAATATTGAACCGCCGCGCCGTTCCCACCCGTGAAAAGTTGCTGCGTGATGCCAAGACGCTCGCTTTTCTCTGCCGCAAACTCTCGGGCGAAGAAATCCCCGAAACGCTTCTCCGCCTGCTCCCCCGCGCCGATGCCGTCTTTCATGCCGCCCCGCCTGCCTGTCGCACGGTTCCGCGAATGCGCGTCGGATTCAGTCATGCCGACGAACGGTTTCTCTATGTCCATTCCTTTGAAGAACCCTCCGAAACCCTCTTGCGTGTACGCTACAACGTGCCTCAGGTGAATGACGAATTTGCCGCTACTTGCGCTTCGCTTTGGCCGCACGCTCCCCTCAACCTGCTCGACACGGGTATCGACGAGGAAGGTATCCTCACTCCCGCTTTTATCGTATTGGAACCCGACTACCTGCTCGACATCAGTTCGCTGGCCGAATGTTTCAAGGAATACGGCCACCACCCGGCCAACTATCTGCTGGGGCGTATGCAACCCATCGGCAACACCCGCGCACTACTGTTGGGAAACATAGCGAATCTTTTTCTCGACGAATGGATACACGCCGGAGAAGAAGGAGCGGACTACCTGACGTGCATGAAGAAAGCGTTCCGCACCTACCCCATCGAGCTCACCACCTGCACGGAACTTAGGGATAAGGAGAAGGAAATGGAATTTTTCAACGATTGCCGCAAGCATTTCGACAACATCCGTCGTGTCATCGGTGAGATATTTCCTGCACGAGGCTATGAGTTGGACAGGTCGGATGCCGTGCTCGAACCGTCGTATTTCTGCGAAGCCCTCGGCCTGCAAGGAAGACTGGACTACATGCAGCGCGATCTTTCCGCTTTCATCGAGATGAAATCGGGCAAGGCAGACGAATATGCCCTGCGCGGAAAAATCGAACCCCGCGAAAACCATAAAGTGCAGATGCTGCTCTATCAGGCCGTACTGCAATACAGCATGGGGATGGATCACCATCGGGTAAGGGCTTACCTGCTCTACACACGCTATCCTCTGCTCTATCCCGCACGCTCGTCATGGGCAATGGTGAAACGCGCCATCGACCTGCGCAACCGCATCGTTGCCGCAGAGTACGGCATTCAGCTACGCAACGACATCGCCTACACTGCGAAACAACTGGACGCCATCGACGCCTCGCTGGTGAACGAACGGAGACTCGCAGGCAGATTCTGGGAGACTTACTTGCGGCCGCCCGTCGACGCATTCGCCGACAAACTCTCCGCAAAGACTCCGTTGGAACGGAACTACTTTCACGCCCTCTACAACTTCATCACCAAAGAACTCTACATTTCAAAAGCCGGAGGAACGGCTCTCGAAGGACATTCGGGAGCTTCGGCTCTATGGCTCTCCACATTGGCCGAGAAGGAGGAATCGGGCGAAATCATCCATAACCTCCGCATTCGGGAAAACCGGGCGGCCGATGCCCGCAAACCCCATCTTGTCCTGACACGAACGGCCGAAAGCGAGAGCCTGCCCAATTTTCGCACGGGCGACGCCATCGTGCTTTACGAACGGAACGACGACACGGACAATGCCGCCCGAAAGCTGGTATTCAAGGGAAATCTCGAGTCACTCGACGAGCGGGAAGTACGCGTGCGTTTGAGAGCGTCGCAACAGAATGCCGCCGTACTCCCGCCCGAAAGCCTTTACGCCATTGAACATGATGCGATGGACACCACCTTTAGGAACATGTATCAAGGTCTCCACGCCTTTCTCACCAGCGGAGGGCGACGTCGTGACCTGCTGTTGGGAAGACGTCAGCCCGAAAGCCTCGCCAGTGAAACCTCCGCCGCGGAAGACGATTTCGTCCGCATTGCCCGAAAGGCTCAGGCCGCCCGCGACTTTTTCCTGCTCGTAGGCCCCCCGGGAACAGGAAAGACCTCACGCGCCCTGAAAACAATGGTGGAAACCTTCTTGAGCGAACCGGACACGCAAATCCTGCTGCTCTCGTACACCAACCGCGCGGTGGACGAAATCTGCAAGGCACTTTCGAGCATCCGCCCGGCCATTGACTTCATCCGCATCGGCAGCGAGTTGACTTGCGAGGAAGTCTATCGCCCGCACCTCATCGAAAATGTGCTCGACACTTGCAACAGCCGATCGGAGGTGTCCGAGCGCATCGGCCGTTGCCGGGTGTTCGTGGGTACGGTGGCCTCGGTGTCGGGAAAAACGGAACTATTCAGGCTGAAACGTTTCGATGTGGCCATCGTCGATGAAGCCTCACAGATTCTGGAGCCGCAATTACTCGGCATCCTTTGCGCTTCCACCGAAACGGGCGAGGAAGCCGTGGGAAAATTCATTCTGATAGGCGACCACAAACAACTGCCCGCCGTGGTGTTGCAAAGCGATGCGCAATCGGTCGTCACCGACGAATTGCTACGCTCCGCCGGAATCATCAATCTGAAAGAATCGCTGTTCGAAAGGCTCTATCGCCAAGTACGGAAGAACGGAAACGACGATGCCTTCGACATGCTCCGCCGTCAGGGACGCATGCATCCTGCCGTGGCCTCGTTTCCCAACCGGGCGTTCTATCAGGGCAAGTTGCTTATCGTGGGACTGAGCCACCAACTCGAAACGGACGAATCCGTCTGTCGGCTGGCGTTCTATCCCTCCCTTCCGGAAGCGGCCGGCGGAACACCGAAAATCAACCGTTGCGAAGCCCGAATCGTCGCCCGCCTCGCGGCAAGACTCCACGCCGAACAACCCGACGCTTTCGACCCTCATCGCACGCTGGGCATCATCGCCCCTTATCGCAGTCAGATAGCACTAATCAGAAAAGAAATGGAAAAGACGGGCATCGAAGCGTTACGACACACGCTGATCGACACGGTGGAGCGGTTTCAAGGCAGCGAGCGCGACGTGATTATCTATTCCTTCTGTGTCAATCGCCCTTACCAACTCGCCCAGCTCTCCAACCTGACGGAAGAAGACGGCGTATGGATAGACCGAAAATTGAATGTGGCGTTGACACGCGCCCGAAAACGCATGATCCTCACCGGAGTGCCCGGTCTGCTCAGCCGGAATCCGCTGTACGCCCGCCTGATTGAAGCCTGCGAAACGTTTCCCCCCACCATTTTCATGCCCGATGATGACTGAAATGCAGGCGGTAATGATTATTTTTGCGGACGAAAACGGTTTTTTAATTCCGAACAACTCCTACAATGAAAAAATTTATCTCTCCCTCCGCATGGTTTTCCATGAGCTATCCCGACGCCTGGAACGAGTTCGAAGATGGCGAAGGTTCTTTCCTTTTCTATAATCCCGAAATATGGAGCGGCAATTTCCGTATATCGGCCTACAAAGGTGAACAAGGCTATGGAGCAGCCGCCGTTCGGCAGGAATTGAGCGGACAATCGCCGGCCCTCAAAGTACGCATCGGCTCACTGGTGTGTGCTTACCGCAAAGAAATGTTCGAAGAAGAAGGAACTTTCTACGTATCCCATCATTGGGTGACGGGCATCGGGCGCATAGCTTTCGAATGCTCGTTTACCGTGCCCAAGGGAGGGGGAACGGCAGAAGCAGAAGCGGTAATCGCCACACTCGAAGTGCGGGAAGAAGGAAAAAAATACCCGGCCGAAGTGATACCGTTCCGCCTCTCCGAAGCCTATGAAGTGAACGAAGCCTACGAATGGACATCGGCCACCGTCAAGAAAAAACTGGCCAAGGATTTTCAAGGTGTAATAGGCGATTTGGAGAAGATTCAGACTTTGATAGACGAAGGGCATATCGAACCCCGAAAGAAAGACGAATGGCTGGCATTGGGCATCACGGCTTGTGCCATCCTCGCCAATGAAATAGAAGGCGCGGAGTGGAAAACACTTGTAGACGGCAACCGGGAAGTCCCCGTACTGCAATACGGCGAACGGCTCATCGACCCCATGAAACTGACTTGGAGCAAAGTAAAAGCCGGAGAACCCGTACGCATTTCGGCCGACGAAATACTGTAACCGGCAACGAAGAACGATAACCCTAAACAACTCAAACATGGCTAACCCCTATGTACAGGTGGACAACCTCACCAAGTCTTTCGGCGATTTGGTATTGTTCGCCGACATCTCTTTCGGCATTGCCGAAGGGCAGCGCATCGGACTGATCGCTAAAAACGGAAGCGGAAAAACCACATTGCTCAACATTCTGTCCGGAAAGGAAGGATACGACAGCGGAAACATCGTCTTTCGCCGCGACCTCCGTGTCGACTATCTCGAACAAGATCCGCATTATCCCGAAGAACTGACCGTACTTGAAGCCTGCTTCCATCATGGCAACGAAACGGTGCAACTCATCAAGGAATACGAACGCTGCATGACTACCGAGGGACATCCGGGGCTGGACGAGCTTCTGGCACGGATGGAGCATGCGCAAGCGTGGGACTACGAGCAAAAAGTCAAACAGATTCTCACGCAATTAAAGATAACCAACTACGGCCAACGAATCGGGCAACTGTCGGGCGGACAACTGAAACGCGTGGCGTTGGCCAACGCCTTGATCACGGAGCCCGACCTCCTCATTCTCGACGAACCCACGAACCACCTCGACCTCGAAATGACCGAATGGCTCGAAGAGTATCTGCGCCGTACCCACCTCAGCCTGTTGATGGTGACGCACGACCGCTATTTCCTCGACCGCGTATGTACGGAGATTATCGAAATAGATAACCGAACCCTATACACCTATAAAGGCAATTACAGCTACTATTTGGAGAAAAGGCAAGAACGCATCGAAGCGAAAAACACCGAAATCGAACGTGCCAACAACCTCTATCGCACGGAATTGGACTGGATGCGCCGCATGCCTCAGGCACGAGGACACAAAGCGAAATACAGACAAGACGCTTTTTACGAACTTGAGAAAGTGGCCAAACAACGCGTCCGCACCGACAACGTAAAGCTCGAAGTGAAAGCCTCATACATCGGAAGCAAAATATTTGAAGCCGACCGTCTTTGCAAACGTTTCGGCGATCTGAAAATTTTGGACGATTTCTCTTACATCTTCTCGCGATACGAGAAAATGGGCATCGTGGGCAACAACGGAACGGGCAAATCGACTTTCATCAAGATTCTGATGGGAGAAATGGCTCCGGACAGCGGCAAACTCGACATCGGCGAAACCGTACGGTTCGGCTATTACTCGCAAGACGGATTGCAGTTCGACGAACAGATGAAAGTCATCGACGTGGTGCAGAACATTGCCGAAGTCATCGAAACGGGCGGAGGACGGAAGCTCACGGCATCGCAATTCCTTCAGCATTTTCTTTTCACACCGGAAACCCAGCACAGCTATGTCCATAAACTCAGCGGAGGCGAACGCAGAAGACTCTACCTCTGCACGGTGCTCATGCGCAACCCGAACTTCCTCGTACTGGACGAACCCACCAACGACCTCGACATCATTACGCTCAACGTGCTCGAAGAATACTTGCAACAATTCAAAGGATGTGTGATTGTCGTTTCGCACGACCGCTATTTCATGGACAAGGTGGTCGATCACCTGCTGGTGTTCAACGGGCAGGGAGACATACGCGACTTTCCCGGCAACTATTCCGACTACCGTGACTGGCGCGAAACCAAAGCACAGCACGAACGCGGAACCGAACGAAAAACAAATGAAGAGAAAACCGAACGCGTACGCCTGAACGATAAACGACGGATGTCTTTCAAAGAAAAACGCGAACTGGAGGAAATCGAAACCGAAATAG